>CAISPN010000112.1 GCA_903887375.1 uncultured cyanobacterium | reverse complement strand
TTGATGGCTCTGTTTGTTCTTAAGTATTAGTATTATTGTTGCAACAGGTTTATCTAATCCGTACTCGCTGATTGTCCCTTGAACTAGGGAAAAGCTACGATAATTGCGATCACCAAAGAGCAAATCAGCAAAAAAAGAAAGTGCTGCTGGATTGGCGGGAGTTTTTTCAGGCTCATCCATTTGCCAATTCTCGCTTTGTTTACTAAAAACGAGCAAATTATCACCATTTTTGATGCTCATTTTTTCTAGATCATCTAGCTTAAAGCTCAAAAGATGGTTGGCAGTATCTCTATTGGTCTCTATCTGAGGGAGTTTTTCTCTTTGCAATAGATAAACTCCCCCAGTTAAGATTAAAGCGCTTAGTAGTAGCAGCCAAGTGTTTTTTTTGATTTTCACCTTTATACCTTTTGAGACCAGGCGCGCATTTTACCTGGGTTGAGCAAACCATAGGGATCTAGTTTTTGTTTTAAAATCAACTGTTCTGGTTCAATAGTTCCGCCTTCTTCTATGATGTAGGTATGAGGATTGGCGATACTTGCACCATGGGCTTGATGATATTCAATGATTTGGTTTAATCTCTCGGCTGTACTATATCTTACTAGAGGAATACCAGTGGGAATAGCTCTTCCATTGAGGCGAATAAATTCTAGATGCATCATCACCTCTGGCTGAAATTTTCTATATAAATGCTCTACTTTTTCTAGATCATAGTAAAAAGCCTGAAGATAGGTGATGCCTGGATCTATCGAGCGAGCAAGCAAAGTAGTATGATTCCAGGTAAATTCCAAGAGTTTGGCCGGCTCGCTTTTACGGTAGCTGATCTGCCCTTGATACTCTTTTACTATCTCTTTTGTTGCCTCTATAGCTGTTGGTGCGATTATTAACAAAGCGCAGGAGCACCCCTTAGCCAAGTATGGCTCTAAAGCATGGAAGTAATCGCTGGCAATGGGATCTCCTAGGATTGTTACCAGTTTTTTGACAATTCCATCAGCATCAGAGATCGCTTGTCCAAATTTGGCAGCTTGCATAAAATCTGTAAAGACAACAATAACCTCTAACCAAGCATAAGCAGGAGCTAAGGCTACTTCAAGTTCTGTGATGATCCCATTAGTACCGTAGGCATGCATCACTTTATTGATATCCTGGCCGCGCAATTCTAAAACTTTTGGCTCATCTTCCATACTAATTAAGCGCAAAGCTAAAACATTGCCAGGATCTTTAATTAAGCCATAGGTGATTGAGCCTGCTCCTACACTACCACCGCCAATAAAGCCTCCTAGAGTTGCGCTATGGTAGGTCGATGGTACCATTCTCAGCTCCCAACCTATTTTTTGGGCTTCTCTATCTAGGGCAATCATTTTGATCCCAGCTTCAACCCTAGCAAGGCCACTTTCTAAGGAAATAATTTTATTTAAATTAGTAGTATCTAGAACTATACCCCCTTCTAAGGGAATACATTGCCCATAGTTACCAGTACCTGATCCTCTGATGGTAAGTGGTATTTTATGCTTAACACAGAGTTTGGCAACTTGAAGTACTTGGGCTTCATTTTTTGGTTTGACTACTAGATCTGCTTTTTTATTTTCCAGTTGCTCTTTGAGAATTGGACTGAAATGGTAATAATCCAGAGAGAGCTTTTCTACTAAAGCCGGATTGCTGATTACCTCAATCCCACTAGAGGCTAATTCTTGTTCAATGGACTCTATGCTCATCAACTCTAACCAAGTTTTACTCCTTTGATTTTAACCCCTTAGTAGCTATCCATCTTTTTTTCCAATGACTAGTAGGCTCAAGATTACTGTTTTGTTGTTCTTGTTGCCTTCTTTGCTCGATTACTTCTTTGGAATCTTGCAGATTTGGATCTCTATAAGCAATAGCAGCTTTGGTCAATAAGTGTTCTTTCTCTTGTTGAGATAGTGATAAAAGTCCTACTTCTTTGTGACCTGCGACACTACCAGGTGAGCGACGACCAACATTAGGAGTAGCTCCAATCTTTAAACCGGCTTCAAGCATGGCAACTCTTACTGAGGCTGCGCAAGAATAAGTTACTAAAAGCCCATCAGATTTTAAACATTTAGCTAGTAATGATATAAATTCTACTGTCCAAAGCTGGGGACACTTAGTAGGTGAAAAAGGATCTAGAAATATAGCATCAGCTCTATAGTCTCTAGGTAAGGTTGCCCGCGCATCTCCTATTAATAATTTAGCTTTTAAGTAGTCATTATCTACAACTTTATCCTCTGCTAGTTGAGCAAGTAAATCAACTATTGTTTCTGTCCAAATTTCCATCAATCCCTGCTTAAGGGCCTCTTTAGCTACAGTCTCATCTAGCTCTAGAGCAACTATAGAAACATGGCACTGGGGATTTACCTTCCAGATAGCCTCTAGAGCGGCTGCACTATTATAGCCCAAGCCATAACATATATCTAGGATATGTAAACTAGAATTTTTTGCGGCTTTTTCTACTAACAAACAAGGCTCAACAAACTTTTTTTGTGATTCTTCTTTGGCTCCAGATAATGAATGAAATGCCTGTTCAAATTCATTAGAATAAAATGTAAAAGATCCATCGATAGTTGGCTGTATAATTAACATTAGTATAAACAATTAGTACTAAATTGGTTTTAAGTTTTGTTGCAATTGTCTTTTTTGAAAAGTACCTAGTGATTGCTTGTCGTGGTGGGCTATAGCTACGTATATACTTAAATTGACTTTTGTCGAGAATAATCCTAAAATTTTTCTGAGCAGATTATGGAAAATGAAAATCCTTTATGTTAGGATTATCCGTGATAAGACACAATTAATTGCTTTTGTTCGCTAGGGCTAATTATTTTACAAGTTAATTCCACAACCTATTGCTTAAGACTATGACATTTGATATATCTGGTGTATCCCCCGACAGTATATACTATGCTAATCTTGACAACAGTATAGTCTACGCTCAAAGTGTACTGAGCCAGCTTGCCCAAGATATTACTGTCTTTTACAATGTTTTGCAACAGTCTTTCGGCAGTAATTATGACGCTACAATTGCCGAAAGTTTGCGAACAGCCTGGGCTAGTGGGGATTTTAGCCAATTGCCCCAGATTGTGGTACTTTCAACTGGCATGGACAATGCTCTTGGTGCCTATGCTCCCAGCACCAACACCATATATATCAATCAATCCTTAATCGATGGTAGCCAATCAGCAGATTTTATTAATGATATTCTGCTTGAAGAGATAGGCCATGGCATCAACAATATCACCAACGCCAATAGTACTGGTGAAACAGGCGCTATTTTCTCAACCTTAGCTCAAGGTGGCACCCTCACTAGTGATCAGATCGCAGCCTATCAAGCAGAAAGTGATTGGGGAACCATAACAGTAAATGGTCAGCCAGTTACTGTACAAATGCAAGTGTCTTCTGCTCGTTTTAGTTCTATGAGTCCTGACAATGGCTCTAGTAACACTGACTATATCTCTAATGACTCAACCAATATAACCTTTACTGTTAGCTATACTGGTAATCCTAGTGGTGGTACTATTTACCTATATGATGGCACCAGTCAACTTGCTTCAAAGAATGTTTCTGGCTCTTCTAGTACTACCTTCACGGTGGCAAGTCTATCTGCAAGAACCCATACCCTGTATCTTCAAAATAGTAGTGGGTCCACCAAATATGATACCCAAACCGTCATAATTGATACTATTGGACCGACAATTTCCAGTGGAGCGACTGCTTCAGTAGCTGAACATGTTGCCGCAGGTTCGACAGTTTATACTATAGCTGCAACCGATACAGGAGGTGCGGGGGTAGATTCCTATGCTCTTTCTGGTACTGATGCTGCTTCTTTTACAGTTGATAGTACTGGTGTCGTAACCATCAATACTAGTCCACAGTATGCTACTAAACCTAGCTATAGCTTCAATGTCACTGCTACTGATAAAGCAGGAAATACATCTACGGCTACAGGTGTTAATCTTTCGATTACCAATGTTGCTCCTTCAATCACACCAGTAACAATCAGCTATACTGATAGCGTAAATGATGACCAATTTTCAGCTTCTTCAGGAACTATAACAGCTAGTTCAAAGTTAAAGATATCCCTTTTGAATTTAATCCTCTGCAAGGAGTCGCTCTTGGGTTACCATTATTCTTAGGCCTGAGAATCCTGAAAAAACGACGCAATCACAAGCCACAGTAAAGCAAATAAACAAAGAAAATGAGAAACTTCCTGATAGATCTCCTTCTAGGAACCAGATACTTTTTTGTCGAAGGATATATTGAGGTTTTGAACGGTCTTGCCCCTTTTATCGGTTATGTCCTAATATTTTCCACCATAGTAAACTGCTTACTTTCTATCTTTCCTATGCAGAGCGGAGATCCAGCTTGGGAACTAGCGACAATTAGTACGATACTTGAGCAAATATGGGGATTAATAGTAGGTTTAGGTTTTGTTTTTATAAGTTTCTATGATGGAGATGATAGAGGGGTTGAACTAAATCAAGTAGCTTTTCTACGCGTAGCACGTTGGTTGAGTTTTTTACTAGCTCTGGGATTTATTTTTGCTGTTCCTTTGATTGTCGTAGATAGCCACAAACTAATGGCAGATTCTAGCAGCAAACTCCAGGAGATACAAGCTAACAGAATCGATAAAATCCATCAACTTGAGCAAAAAGTGGACAAAGTGACCAATCCTGCACAGATGAAGATCTTGGCTCAGCAAATACAATTGGATAATAATAGTTTTACTGGCATGTCATTTACTGATATCAAGGATAAGTTAAAAAATGGACTTAACAAGTTTGCCAAACAAAATGAGAAAGCTTTGATGATAGAACAAGAGAAAAAAGCAGCAGTAATCCGTAAAAAAGCAATTTACAATATTGTCAATTGTCTGATCTTGTTTGCAGCTTTTTTGAGAATTGGCTCAAAAATTGGTTCTGTAGGTATCGAAAAAAACTACTACAACACCTAAGCCTAATCCAGCTAATCGATTAAGCGCTCTAGCATATTGGCTTGTTTTTTTTCTTCATCTAGGCGATCTTGGGTCATTAGCTCTCTTAAACTTTCTTCTTCGGCTTCACCCTCTTTGAGATATTGATCGCTACGCTCTAGGGTTTTGTTATGGAGCTCTTTTTCCTTTTGCCTTTTTTGTGTTAACTTCTCTCTGGCTTCATCTTGAATATTCATTTTATCTATTCTCTAGTGAATGAGCACTTCTAAATAACAGTCTAGGAAAAATTTCCCAAAGTTCTCAAACTAACAAATTATGACGCAATGAATCTTATTGGATTATTATTTTTCAGCAGCTAATGCCAATTCGTTGACCATCTTGGCACAGTCAGAATGGATCAGCCACCAGACAAGAGGAGATAGCCAACCTCGCAAAGTAACCGAACAGGTCAGATAAGTTCCACGCAAGGTAGATTCCATATGATAAGTGATCTTCTGCTCAACTCCAGGCAAGGCAATAATCCTGATACTTAGCATTCTGCCAGGCCTGACATTTTCTACAAATAATCTAATAGGAATTGGGGTTAAGCGGGTAACTGCCTGAAAGATTAAACCTGGTTTGACAATCAGCCCAATTGGTACATCTGTTTTGGCAAAAAGAGGGTTCCAGGATACATCAGCCAAATTACTCAATTTTTGCCATAGTACTTCTATTGAAGCGGGACTAACAACTCGGTAAGTCTTGTAGCAGTACAAGCTATCTCCCTTGGGAGCAATAAAGTTAAAAGAAAAGCTGAGGATAACCATCAATTAGCCCAATTGACAAAAAATGCTTAAATAGATAATCTATTATAGAAGAAAACCCTTTTAAGAATGTATTTTTGTAAAAAAACAATTTTATTTAATCCTTTACAAACACAATAAGCCTTAGAGTTAAAACTGGAAGCAGAAGTATAAATATAAAAATGACTTTAACAGAGAACTTGACAAACCCTTCAAATTTGCCGCCAGAGGATGCCAAAACCCAAGTGAGCCAGTTTATGCAGAATCTGCAAGATCATATCTCCAAAAGCCTAGAGGAACTTGATGGATCTGCCCAATTCAAGGAAGACAGCTGGACTAGGGAAGAAGGCGGCGGTGGTCGTTCTCGGGTGATGCAAAATGGAGCAATTTTTGAGCAAGGTGGGGTAAATTTTTCCGAGGTCTGGGGCAAGCATTTACCACCTTCAATTTTGCAGCAGAGACCCGAAGCGGCAGGACATCCCTTCTACGCCACCGGGACTTCAATGGTTCTCCACCCTCATAATCCTTATATTCCTACTGTTCATCTCAACTATCGCTATTTTGAAGCTGGCCCTGTATGGTGGTTTGGAGGCGGTGCTGATTTGACGCCATATTATCCTTTCTATGAAGATGCTGCTCATTTTCATAAAACCTTAAAAGCTGCTTGTGATAATCACCAACTTGAATACTATCCAGTCTTTAAACGCTGGTGCGATGAATATTTTTATCTCAAGCATCGTCAAGAAGCCCGCGGTATTGGTGGTATTTTCTTTGATTATCAAGATGGTCAATCTCCCCTTTATAAAGGAAACCAGGCCGATTCACCAGCTAAAGAAATGCCAAATCCCCCTAATTCAAGATCTTGGCAGGATGTTTTCAATTTTGCCCAATCTTGTGCAAAGGCCTTTTTGCCAGCTTATTTACCCATAGTAGAAAAAAGACTTTCTATCGAATATGGCCAAAGAGAGAGAGACTTTCAACTATACCGGCGTGGTCGCTATGTAGAATTCAATCTAGTCTTCGATAGAGGAACTATTTTCGGCTTACAGACCAATGGACGCACGGAATCTATCTTGATGTCACTACCTCCACTGGTACGTTGGGAATATGGTTATCAACCAGAGCCAAATACTCCAGAGTCCAAATTATATGAAGTATTTCTTAAGCCTCAAGACTGGGTCAATTGGTCTGATAAAAAATAACCAACTAAATAGAGAGAGCCGGTGACAATTATCAATCTCTCTTGCCAATTTGCCTGCTCTAGAGCCAGGAAAAGATCCTCATAGATCTCGACTTGCTCTAGTTCGGGGCAGATTATCTGGGCTAGGTTATTTAGCTCTTGTAGTTCTGCTGTTGGATTATCGGGAATGGGAACCAAGCTGAGGCGATCTCCTGGTCTTAAGAGATTGCTGAGAATTTGCCGGTGATCTTTGCTGGCAAGTATACCAACAATCCAATGTAGTGGTTTATTAAGCTTTTCTACATAAGATCGCAGGGCTTGAGCTGATGCTGGATTATGAGCGCCATCAATTAAAATAGAACGCCCTTGCCAATTTAACCATTGCAATCTGCCTGGCCAATCAGTAGAAGCAATACCCTGGATGATTGTCCTATCGCTGATCTGCCATTTTTTTTCTATGAGAATCTTACTTGTAGCAATAGCCAGGGCTGAATTTTGTAATTGAACTTCGCCATTGAGAGGCAATTGATAGATAATGTCTTGCCATTGACATAAGCCATTAAGTTCAATTGCCGGGGCAATCCAAGAAATATTTGAATCTAATTCCGTGGCCCTTTGTTGGATGACTTCTGCTGCTTGTAAAGGTAGCTGTCCAACTACTACTGGAGAATGAGCTTTAATAATACCTGCTTTTTCTCTGGCAATATCAGCTAGGGTAGAGCCTAGCAATTGAATATGATCTAGAGAAATTGAAGTAATTACGGTCACTAGAGGATTGGGAACTACATTGGTAGCATCCAGCCGGCCTCCCAAGCCAACTTCTATTACTGCAATATCTACAAAATTGCGGGCAAAGTAAAGCCAGCCAGCAGCTGTAATAACTTCAAATTGAGTTAAAGGAATAGTTAAAGGAATAGTTAAATCAATAATCTCACTGACCAACTTGGTTAAATCTTCAGTTGAGATAGGCTTTTTATTGATCGAGATCCTCTCGCTCCAGTCTACTAAATGAGGAGATGTATAGAGCCCCACCCTATAGCCTGCCTCGCTCAAAATAGAGGCAAGGTAGGCGCAGACTGAACCTTTGCCATTAGTGCCCGCCACATGGACAATAGGATAGTGAAGATGGGGGTTGTTGAACTGCTCTAGGACAGAAACTATTCTCTCTAAAGATAGATCTATCTTTCGATATTCCAGACTATTTAGTAAACTATCAAGCACAGAAAAATATTACCTAGAGACGATCTTCTATTACCTGATCGATCAAGCCATATTCTTTAGCCTCAGCAGCAGACATATAATAATCGCGGTTGGTATCTTTCTTGATTTTTTCAACGGACTGACCAGTACGTTCGGCCAAGATTTGATCTAGCTCATCTCTGGTGCGTAAAATCTCTTTAGCAGTAATCTCAATATCGGTTGCTTGACCACGTCCACCTCCTGAAGGCTGATGAATCATGATCCGAGAATGTGGCAGTGCTAAACGTTTACCAGGAGTACCAGCTGATAGTAAAAAAGCACCCATCGATGCAGCCAAACCAACACAGATAGTGATAATATCTGCCTTGATATATTGCATCGTATCGTAGATAGCCATCCCCGCAGTTACAGAACCACCTGGGGAGTTGATGTAAAGATATATAGGCTTGGTGGGATCATCGGCATCTAAATATAAAAGAAAGGCGACAATTCGATTGGCAATAGAATCATTTACTTCTTGAGAAAGGAAAATAATTCTCTCTTGACTCAAACGGGTATAGATGTCGATCCATCTTTCATTTTGACTACCTGGGAGACGATAGGGAACACTAGGGACACCAATAGGCATAGGATTAACCCAAAATATTTATTAAAAAGATTAGGAAGTGAGTGAGGAAAGTTTTGGCAGATCTTTGCGACTAGAAAGTACTATATCGATCAATCCATACTCCTTGGCCGCTGCGGGAGTTAGATAGAAACTTCTTTCCATGTCTTTGGAAATTTTTTCTGGAGTCTGTCCGGTATTTTTGGAAAAGATATCCAGCATAGTTTTTCTGTTAGTCAGTACCTCTTGAGCTTGGATAGAAATGTCAGTAGCTTGTCCTTGAGCTCTAGTACGATTTTGGTTGAGCACAATATTCGCATGGGGAAGACTGGCACGGAAGCCTTTTTCACCAGATGCGAGGATCATGGCTGCGGTACCCATAGCTTGACCAATACAAATAGTATGTACAGGAGGCTTAATATAGTTCATTGTGTCACAGATAGCGAATGCTTCTGTTTCAAAACCAATCGCATCTCCTGTATACCAAGAGGTTCCTGTTGAATTGATGTAGAAGTAAATGGGCTTGTCTGCATCATCAAATTGCAAATAAAGGAGTTGAGCAATGATTAGCTGAGTTACATCAAGTCCCACCTGTTGTTTAACATCATCAGAGGAAAACAAAGGCATTCCCAAATAGACTATTCTCTCTTTGAGCATGAGAGATTCAAGGTCCGGCGGCGGTGTCCGGTAAGAAACTTCGCTGTAGTAAGCACTTTGTACAGCTTTGATCGGTGAATCCATGTTTTTTAACCCGGTGAGCAAGTTCAGCATATGTTCCATCTATGATTTTAGCTTAATCTGTTGTTAAGCTATATCACTAAACTATCTATCACTCATTAGTTGCTCTTTAACCTGATTAAATACACCTTGCCAATCTCCTGGCTTAGTTTGCCTGAATAATCTCATAGTTGGATACCAGGGGCTATCTTGTCTATCTAGCAACCATCTCCAATCGCAGTTATAAGGTAAGACTACCCAGACTGGTTTACCCATGGCTCCAGCTAAGTGGGCTACAGCAGTATCTACTGTGATGATTAGATCTAATTGAGCAATCAAACTAGCAGTATCTGCAAAATCACTAATCAAGGAGCTCAAATTTACTATACGACTATCATTGAGTTGATCTGCATCTTCTCCAACTTGCAGACTATAGAGTGCCACTTGATCTAGATCTAGTAAACTTGCAAAAAATTCCACTGGGCAGTATTTATATTTATACATTTGCCAGTTGCGTCTATCGCTTCCCCAGACAATACCAATTCGATGATGCTCATCATCATCAGGTAGAACTAAATGTTGTTGGGGTTGAATATAGGAAAAATCAGGAATTGTTTCTAGGGTTGTTCCTAAAATACCAGGTAGACTCAGCAAAGAAGCATGCTGGTCATATGCACTAATATCAAAAGTGCGATGATCTACAATTTCATATTTCTCTTGGAGAGATTGCTCAAATAATCTAAATAATTGGGTTTGAACAGCTAAGATAACTTGAGCGCCTTTTGCTTTGACTATCCGAGCGTAGCGAACAAATTGAATTGCATCGCCAAGACCTTGTTCGTTCCAAAGAACAATTCTTTTGCCCTTGATATCTTCTCCTTGCCACATTGGAGTAGTAATTATTGGCCATTTATGTTCTTTGCGTTTAAATCTCCATTGATAGCCTATCCATCCTTGTTTAAAATCACCCAACATTAGCAGGACTAGACTAAGATTCCAATGGGCATCAACATAATTAGGATCTATCTCGATAGCTTTTTGATAGGCTTTAATTGCTTTTTGAAATTGTTTTTGTTTATTGAAAATATTACCTAAATTATTATAGGCATCTTTATAGTTAGGGTTTATTTCAAGGCATTTTTGAACAGATACAATAGCTTTTTCTAATTCTTCTTGCTCATTAAATATATTACCTAAATTATAGTAAGCATCAACATAATTAGGATCTATTTCTATGGCTTTTTGATAAGCTTTAATTGCTTTTTCGAATTCCTTTTGAGCTTTGTAGATTATTCCTAGTTTAAAATAGGCAAAAGCATAATCAGCTTTGATATCTATAGCTTTTTTTAAAATTATAATAGCCTTTTCAAATTGTTTTAGCTCTTTTAAAGCATTACCAAGGTTGTAATAAGCTTCAGCATAATTAGGGGTAATCTCAATAGATTTTTCATAAATTATAATAGCTTTTTCAAATTGTTTTTGCTCAGTATAAGCATTACCCAAATTATTATAAAAAATAGCTTCTTGGGGATTGAGCTCAATGGCTCTTTCGAATTTTCCTGTTGCTTCTTGAATTCGCCCTTGCTGAATGATTGAAACAGCTAAAAGATTCCAGGCATCGGCATTATTTGGTTGGAGTTGAATTAGCCATTTAAAAGTTTGTTCTGCTTGGGGTAATTTACCATGTTGAAGTTGCTCTATGCCTAATTCTAAATTAATATTATTAATATCAAAAGTTGGTTTATGTGTTTGGATTACTTCGGGGAGCTTTGTTTTGAGCTGATTAAACACACCTTGCCAATCTCCTGGTTTGGTTTGTCTAAATAGCCTCATAGTTGGATACCATGGGCTATCTTGTCTTTCAAGCATCCATCTCCAATCAGCTACATAGGGCAAAAGAACCCATACTGGTTTACCCATTCCTCCAGCTAAATGAGCTACGGAAGTATCAATAGTGACTATTAAATCTAATTGAGAAATCAAACAAACAGTATCTACAAAATCATTAATTAAAGGACTTAAATCACAAATTCTTGAATCACTTAGCTGATCTTTATCTTCTCCAATTTGCAGACTATAGAGTGCCACTTGATCTAGATCTAATAGACTAGAGAAAAATTCAACTGGACAATATTTTTTCTTATAAAGAGTAATATTACTTTTTTCACTTGACCAGACAATCCCGATTTTATATTGCTGGGTATTGTTTAACTTACAGTGAGAGCGAATGTTATTAGTTAGATGAATATAACCTTGAGGATAAGTCGGTATAGTTTCTAAGCTGGTACCAAAAATATGGGGCAAGCTGAGCAGTGATGCATGTTGATCATAACTATGAATATCACAGTTGTTGCGCTCTACTAATTCAAATTCGCCCTTTAAACATTCTTGAAATAGAGGAATCAGTGTCCCTTGAACACATAAAATGACCTTAGAGCATTTTTCTTTAACCAATTGAGCATAGCGGACAAATTGAATACCATCGCCTAGCCCTTGCTCATTCCAAAGAACAATATTTTTACCTTTTAGGTCTGAGCCATCCCACATAGGAGTTTGAAAATTAGGCCATTTAGACTGCTCAGTTTTAAACCTATGTTCATACTCTAAAAATCCCCTTTTAAGTTCCCCAGCGCTTAACAAAACCATACCTAGGTTCCAGTGTGCATCAATGTAATCAGGTCTTAGTTCAAGGGCTTTTTGATAGGATGCAATAGCTCGATCTAAGCGCAGTTGATCTTTATAGATTACGCCTATGTTGTAATAGGCTTCAGGCAGATTGGGTTTAAGCTCCAATGTTTTATGATAAGCGCCAAGAGCCTTGTCAAATAGTTCTTTATTACTATAAAGATAGCCCAAGATATAGTGGGCATCTACATGATCTTTTTTAAGTTGGGTTACAGTTTCTAGATGCTCAATAGCTTGCTCAACTAATCCTTGCTCTTTATAATAAACAATTGCCAATTTGTAATGAGCTTCAATATATTCATTATTGAGTTTGATAGCTTCTTGATAAGAAGCAATAGCCCTTTCAATTTGATTATGCTCTTTAAAATCATCGCCTAGTTTATTATAATAAGCAGCTTCTTCTTTTAATTTAGCTTCTAATCCTAAGTGTAATTTACTGGTAGTTTGTTTAAGATTATCTTTTACTTGAGTAAATACACCTTCCCAGTCTCCTCTAGTAGTCTGTCTAAATAGCCTCATCGTTGGATACCATGGGCTATCTTGCCTATCTAGTAGCCATCTCCAATCAGCAACATAGGGTAGTAATACCCAAACTTGCTTACCCATTGCTCCAGCTAAATGAGCGACAGCAGTATCGACAGTGATTACTAGATCTAATTGGGATATAAAACTAGCTGTATCTAGAAAATCATTGATTAGGGGGCTGAGATTGTGAATTCTTGGATCACTAGGCTCTTCTCCTACTTGTAAACTGTAAAAAGAAAATCCAGGTAGCTCTAGTAAAGAAATAAAAAATTCAACAGGGCAGGATTTGTATTTGTAGAGTTTGATATTGTTTTTATCACTCCCCCAGACTATCCCAATTCTAAAATTTTCTCTAGCTGGCAATATACAATGGGCAGGGAGTTCCTCTGGAGGAAAAATATAACTCGAGTTGGGAATATTTTCAGGGGTTGTTTGAAAAATATGGGCCAGACTCACTAAAGAAATATGCTCGTCATATTCATTAGGATTAATATATTCAAACTGATCCTTCAAGCATTGCTCAAAAAGCGATACTAAAGATGATTGAACATCTAGAAAAACCCTAGCTCCTTTTTCTTTAACTTTCTGGGCGTAGCGAATAAATTGGATAGTATCTCCTAAACCTTGCTCAGACCAAAGAACAATACTTTTGCCCGTGATATCTGAACCATTCCAACAAGCTCCTTTAAGCTCTGTCCATTTAGCAGCTTGGATACTGGGTCTGCGTTCATATTGCAGAAAACCTTCAGTCCAATTGCCCAGCATCAGTAACAATAGTGCAAAATTCACCTGAGCTTCATTATTACTTGGTTGCAGCTCGATAGATTTTTGAAAACATTGTCTAGCTAAGCTAAATTGTTTGGCTTTGGCATAGGTAAAACCTAAGTTATTGAGAATATCTCCAGCGTTAGGATTAATTTCTAATACTTTTTTATAGGAGCTAATAGCTTGATTAATCAGCTCTTTTTGAAGATATAGATTAGCTAGATTTAAATGAGCATCTAGATAATCTGACTTTAGCTGTACTGCTTTTTGGTAGCACTCAATAGCTTGATCATATTGTTCTAATTTTGCATAAATATTGGCTAAATTATTATAAAAACTAGACTGGTTTGAATTAATCTCAATTGCTTTTTGAATTTTTTCAATTGCTTTTATATTATTATTTTGCTTAGCATAACTTACTCCCAAAAGATGCCAAGCATCAGGATTACCTGGCTGCTCTTGCAAGACTTGCTCAAAATATATTACAGCTTGTTCTAGCTGATTTGCTTGGAGATAATCTAATCCCAAGTGTAATTTACTGGTAGTTTGTTTAAGATTATCTTTTACTTGAGTAAATACACCTTCCCAGTCTCCTCTAGTAGTCTGTCTAAATAGCCTCATCGTTGGATACCATGGGCTATCTTGCCTATTTAGCAACCAGCGCCAATCAGCGGCGTAGGGTAGCAATACCCAAACTTGCTTACCCATTGCTCCTGCTAAATGAGCGACGGCAGTATCAATAGTGATTACTAGATCTAATTGGGATATAAAACTAGCTGTATCTACAAAATCCTCAATTAAGGGGCTTAAATCTACTATACGAGGGTCATTCAGTTGGCTTGAATCTTCACCTACTTGCAAACTGTAGAGTTCTATCCCTTCAAAATCAAGTAAACATGAGAACAATTCAGGGCTACAGCATTTAGATTTATACATTGAAGTATTAGTTTTGGCGCTAGCCCAGACAATTCCAATACGATAGAGTCGAGAATAACTTAATATGCATTTATCTCTTAGGGGACTTGGTGCAGAAATATAGCTTTCTTTTGTATTGGGAATATTTGCTAGAGTTGTTTGCAAAATGTTAGGCAAAGAAAGCAATGCAGCATGATATCCATATTGATAGATATCGCAAGTATAAATATCAACAACGTTAAAGCTATCATTGAGACATTCTTGAAATAAACTTACCAATTGAGGATGAACAGCTAAAATCACCTCATGAGCATTATGCTTTTTAACAATTGAAGCGTAGCGTACAAATTGTAAAACATCACCTAACCCTTGCTCCGCCCAAAGTACAATATTTTTTCCTTGAAGATCGCAGCCATCCCACATCGGACTATTAGGACTCATACCTTCAAATGTCTCTAGGCCAAATCTCCATTGATACATTTGAAAACCGCGTTCAAAATCTCCAGATAACAATAGTAATAATGCTATATTCCAATGAACTTCAGCATTTTCTGGTTTAATCTTTATTACCTGTTGATAGCAATCTAAAGCCTTATCTAATTGTTTTTGCTGAGAGAATATATTGGCTAAGTTATTATAAGCTCTAGTATTATTTGGCTCAAGTTCAATAGCCTTTTGGTAAGCATTGATAGCCTGTTCAAATTGTCCATTTTCCATATAGGCATAGCCCAGATTGAAGTAGGTCTCACCATTAACTGGCTTAATTTGAATTGCTTGTTGATAATTCTCAATTACCTGTTCCCAAGATTCTTCCTTGGCAAATATATTGCCTAGCTTGATATAGGCTTGAGCCAGATTCACCTGGGCATCTGAATAATTACTTTTAAGTTCAATAGCTTTTTGGTATAACTTAATAGCCTCTTCCAATTGGTTTTGCTCAATGAGAATATTAGCTAGGCTATTATAAAAAATACCTTCTGCTGGCTTTAGCTCAATTGCTCGGTTAAATCGTTCGATAGCTTTGGGGAGATCTTGCTCTTTGGCAGCTACAATACCCAATAGATGCCATGCATCAGAATTATTTGCTCTATGAGTGAGAATATCTGTAAAACATTTTTCTGCTTCTTTATTTCTTCCCGCATTGAGATGCTCAATACCTAATTGTAAGTTTTCCAGCCCAAATATAGCTGATTCTCCATTAACTAGGGTGATGAGTTTTTCTTTTACTTGAGTAAATACACTTTGCCAATTTCCTCTTTGAGGTTGCCTAAATAGCCTCATAGTTGAGTACCAGGGGCTATCTTGCCTATTTAGCAGCCAGCGCCAATCAGGTATGTGGGGAAGTAATACCCAAACAGGTTTACCCATAGCCCCAGCTAAATGAGCTACAGCCGTATCTATAGTGATCACTAGATCTAATTGAGCTATTAAGCAAGCTGTATCTACAAAATCTTTAATTAAGGGGCTTAGATCTACTATACGAGAGTCATTTAGTTGACTAGCATCTTCTCCCACCTGCAGACTATAAAGTGCTACCTCTTGGATATCCAACAAACTAGAGAAAAAATCTACTGGGCAGGATTTAGATTTATAAAATGTTGGGTTATTTCTATCGCTGGCCCAGACAATTCCAATTTTTAAAGATTGACTAGTTGGTAAAAGGCAAGCAGAGCGAAACTTTACTGGAGGGAATATATAGGTCTCATTGTTGTAGGGAATATTTTGCAGATTAGTCTTAAAAACAGAAGGAAGGCTCAATAGAGAAATTTGCTCATCAAATTCATAGATATTACAACTGCTGCGATCAAAGACCTCACATTCTTCTTTGAGACATTCTTGAAATAAACTAACCAAGGAAGATTGGACAGCAAAAGTGACCTTAGCTCCCATTTCTTTGAGCTTAAGGCCGTAGCGGGCAAATTGAATGGCATCACCGAGGCCCTGCTCATTCCAAAGCACAATACTTTTGCCCCTTATTGGGGTTCCATTCCACATGGGTGTTCTAGGTGCAAATTGTTTAAAAAAATTTCTATTAAATCTAGTTTCATACTTTTTCAATCCACGCTCAAAATCACCAGATAATAATAAAATTAGACCCAAATTCCAATGATGATCAGCATCATTTGGTGAAAATTCAATAGCTTTTTGATAATAGTATATTGCCAGATCTAGTTGACCAGTTTCTTTAAAGATATTGGCTAGATTATTATAAGCATCGCTATAATCTTTTTGGAGATTGATTGCTTCGTGATAAGACTCAATGGCTGATTTAAGATCATCTTGCTCGGCATAGGCATAGCCAAGATTAAAATGAGCCTGCGCATTATCTGGCTTGAGTTGAATAGTCTTTTTGGAATATGTAATAGACTCATCTAATTGATATAATTCTTTAAAGATATTACTTAAGTTAAAATAAGCATCTATAAAATTTGGATCAAATATAGTAGCTTTTTGATAAGATTCAATTGCCAATTCATATTCTTTGTTTTGTTGATAAGCATAGCCAAGATTATTATAAAAAGCTGGATTATAATTCTTCAGCTCAATTGCTTTTTTAATTAGATTTATAGCCTGAGTATTATTTTTTTGCTTAATGTATACTACCCCTAGTAAGTGTAGAGCATCGGGGTTATTAGCTTGCTGTTCAAGAACTTTTTGCAAAGATCTTTGAGCATCATTTAAATTATTAGCTTGGATATAGTTGATTGCCAAATCTAGTCTATTTTGAACAAATATGGTTAATTGTTCTTTTACTTGAGTAAATACATCTTGCCAATTACCCCTTTGAGTTTGCCTGAACAATCTCATACTTGGATACCAAGGACTATCTGCTCTATTTAAAAGCCAGCGCCAATCAGGTATCTGGGGAAGTAATACCCAAACAGGTTTGCCCATAGCCCCAGCTAAATGAGCTACAGCCGTATCTATAGTGATCACTAGATCTAATTGCTCTATTAAGCAAGCTGTATCTACAAAATCTTTAATTAAGGGGCTTAGATCTACTATACGAGCATCATTTAGCTCTCTAGCATCTTCTCCCACCTGCAGACTATAAAGTGCTACCTCTTGGATATCCAACAAACTTGAGAAAAGATCTACTGGGCAGTATTTGTCTTTATAGAGTGCCACATTCTTTTTATCACCCGCCCAAACAATACCTATTTTATAAAATTGATTCTTATTTAACCTACAATGCGCGCGCAACTCTCTAGGAGGAGCAATGTAGCTGTTGATGAGAGTATCTATAAAAATGCCAGGTAGACTCATCAAATAGCTGTAGTAATCATAAGAATTGATATTGCAATTGTCGCGATCAACAATTTCAAATTTATCTTTTAAACATTCTTGAAATAGAGTAATTAAAGCTCCTTGAACTGCCAAAACTACATTGGCACCACTTTGTTTTAATATTGAGCAATAGCGAACCGCATAAATAGCATCGCCTAGACCTTGACCGCTCCAAAGAACAATACTTTTACCATTGATATCTTTCTCACCATCCCACTGTGGTATGCTCAGCTGAAGTTGTTGTAATTTTTGAACCTCGCTTCGATATTGATACTCTAGAAAGCCTTTGGAAAATTCACCCAATAGCAATAGGGCAAAGCTCAAATTTTTATGGGCATCGATGTAACCAGGATTAATTTCAATTGCTCTTTGATAATGGATAATTGCCTCTTCTACTCTACCTAATGCTTTGAGAGTTACTCCTAGGTTATTATGAGGACCGGCAAAATCTACTTTGAGCTCAATTGCTCTTAAAAAAGCTGTAATAGATTGTTCAAATAACTCCTGCTGTTGATAAGCTACTCCTAGATTATTGTGAAACATTGATTCATTTGAATTAAGCTTAATTGCTCTTTGAATCCGTTCAATGGCGGCTAAAAATTTTTTCTGCTCTAAGGCTACTAGACCCCAAAGATGCCAAGCATCGGCATTAGTTGATTTTTTTTGCAGGATATCTTGAAATATTTTTTCTGCTTGGTTGAGATCACCTTTTTGGAGATAGTCCAGACCAACTTCTAATGCTACTGATTTTTTTTTCTTACTAGCTTTAGCCATAGCAAGATAGGAATTTTCACCAAATAGTTTTAGCTCTTTCTTGGAGTACCTGCTTATAGATAGCCTCGGTCTCTTTTGCCAGTTTAGTCCAATTGAAGCGCTTTTCTAAATCTTCGTAAGCTTGGTCTACTAAATACTGAGCGCGTCTAGGATTTTGCAAGATTTCTAAAATACCCCAACCCAGAGAATCTGGATTGTTAGCAAAAGTAACAATTCCTGTATCATTATGCCTGACTACTTCTGGTAGTCCTCCAGCATTGGAAACTACCACAGGAACCCTAGCAGCAAAGCTCTCTAGAGCAACAATACCAAATGGCTCATATAGACTGGGAAAAACTGCGCAATCGGCAATGACTTGAAACTTGTCTAAATCCTCATCAGACATAAACCCAGTAAAACAACATTGCTCATGGATACCCAGATTATAAGATTGCGACTTGAGGTAATCAGTATTGCCTCCTCCTATAATGACTATCTTTGTATTGCCTGAGGTTTGCTCTAAAATTCTAGGAACTGCATTTAACAGAACCAATATTCCTTTTTCATAAGTGATTCTCCCGACATAGTAAACAATTTTTTCTTGGTCATTGGCAAAACATCGGCGGAAAGATTGATAGTCAAAGTCCGGATCGCGATGTTTTTTATCTGGGCGAATTCCGTTGTAGACGATATCTAGCTTATCTGGCGAAGAGCCTAGGGCTTTTTGCACTTCTTCTTTCATGTAGTGACTGCAGACTATTATTCGCCAAGCATCTTCGACTAATTGACGCTCTTTATTGGCAATATATCTCTGCGAATCGTTATAGATACCATTGTTGCGACCAAATTCAGTAGCATGAATTGTAGCAATCAAAGGAAGCCTAAAATGATGTTTGAGCGCTATAGCTGCATCGCCTACTAACCAATCATGGGCATGGACTAGATCAAAAGGTCCCTCTTCTAGAATGAGTTTACCTCCTTGATCACCCATGCTTTGATTCATATGGCAAACCCATTGGAAAAAATCATGTCCCGGCATTACCGAAACACGATGAATGTGAATTCCTTCTACAATTTCATAGCGGGGGGCTTCACCAAATTCGATTGTTATCAAGTGTACTTCATGTCCTAACTTAATCAGTTCTGGATAAAGTTCTGCAACGTGGCGCGCAATCCCACCAACTAATCTTGGCGGAAACTCCCAACTCAGTACTAGAATCTTCATAGGACTAAAGCATAATCAAGTCAGTATCTGCAGCTTGACTTCCCAATAATATTGTTTTTTTAACAGTATAACTTTATGCTACAGCATATGCTTGGCACATTTTGTTACTAGTATTATGATTTAATGATTTTTGGTGTGATCTATATTCTCGAGAAAATCCATCTCAATTTCTGCAATAATTAATTTATGAATGCCCTTGTAAAGCTTTTTTAAGGATTTAGCCCAATTGTATCCGCTGATCTGAAAATAAGATCTTATCGAAGGTTTACAAAATTTAATGATTAGAGTCTAAGATTATGAGTCAAACATCACAGTATTCTGATGTACCTGATTTAGGTCGCCGTCAGTTCATGAATCTTCTCACCTTTGGTACTATTACAGGTGTGGCCGCTGGAGCCTTATACCCTATAGTCAAGTACTTTATTCCTCCTTCCTCCGGTGGAGCAGGCGGCGGGTCTGTCGCTAAAGACGCTCTAGGGAATGATGTAGTGGTGAGTAAATTTTTAGAAGAACACAAGCCAGGAGATAGAACCCTTGCTCAAGGCTTAAAAGGAGATCCAACTTATCTGGTTATCAAAGAGGACAAAACTCTTGAGAACTATGGTATTAATGCTGTCTGTACCCATTTAGGTTGCGTTGTTCCCTGGAATGGCAGTGAAAATAAATTCATTTGCCCCTGCCATGGATCCCAGTACAATTCCGAAGGAAAAGTGGTACGTGGACCGGCTCCTCTATCTTTGGCTTTGGCTCATGCAACTGTCAATGATAGTGACAAGGTTGTTTTCACTCCCTGGACGGAAACTGACTTCCGCACTGACGAAAAACCATGGTGGTCTTAATAACAAAAAAATCAAGAAATGAAAAGTTATAATCTTATCAACATTTTGAACTACTCCAGGCAATATGCTACCAAGATATTGCTTTTGGTGATTACCACTTTTGGGCTAGTTTTTTCTAATAGCCAATCAGCCTCAGCTTATCCTTTTTGGGCGCAGCAAGTAGCACCAGAAACTCCCAGAGAAGCTACTGGAAAAATTGTCTGTGCCAACTGCCATCTAGCTCAAAAGAAAGCAGAGGTTGAGATACCTCATTCTGTTTTGCCTGATACAGTGTTTGAAGCTGTAGTCAAGATCCCCTATGATCTTAAATCTCAACAGGTATTGGCCGATGGTTCACGTGGCGGACTTAATGTCGGAGCTGTGTTGATGTTGCCTGACGGTTTTACCATCGCCCCTGCTGAGCGTATTCCTGAAGAAATGAAGGATAAGATTGCCGATGTTTACTATCAATCTTATCGTGAAGGTTCAGAGAATGTAGTTTTAGTTGGGCCTTTACCTGGTGAGCAGCACCAAGAGATAGTCTTTCCAATTCTCTCCCCCAATCCTGCTGAAAATAAAAGTATCCACTTTGGCAAATATGCAGTTCACTTGGGTGCAAACCGCGGACGCGGACAGGTTTATCCTACTGGTGAGCTCAGCAACAACAATGGTTTAAAAGCTTCTGCTTCTGGTTCTATTGCCAGTATCACTCCTGTTGCTGCCGGTGGCTATGAGGTCGTGATCTCAACTGAAAATGGTAAAGTAACTGACACTATACCCGCTGGACCGGCTTTGGTGGTTCAAGAAGGACAAGAAATTACTGCAGGTTCTCTTTTAACCGAAAATCCCAATGTTGGTGGTTTTGGTCAAAAAGATACTGAAATAGTCCTCCAAAATCCTAGCCGCATCTTCGGTATGGCAGTATTTGCCGCAGGAATAATGCTAGCTCAAATCATGTTAGTAATCAAGAAAAAACAAATAGAGCGTGTTCAAGCTGCCGAAACTGTGATTTAGTCGCCTACAGTTTTTTTTGAACATATAAATTTCCGGGGGATTATTCCCCCTTTTTTTTTAAGTGAAGTTTTCCTATCATCCTTACAGTTATCCTTTGGCAAGGCCTCTAATTACCCATCATGGTATTTGGAGCTCTAGAGAGGGAATTATCATAACGCTAGAAGATGCAAAAGGTAGAATAGGCAGGGGTGAAATTGCACCAGTTAGTTGGTTTGGTAGTGAAACATTATCTGAGGCTTTAGCTTTTTGTCAACAATTACCAGAGCAAGTTACAGAAAATCTATCTAAGGAGATCCCCGCATCTTTCCCTTGTTGTCAATTTGCCTTGGAATCGGCAATGTTTCATCTTGATCACCCTTTGCTAGATGAAAATGAGTTTGATTTTCAATACACTTGTCTTTTGCAAGCTGGGGAAAAGGCCTTAGAGCAATTAACTGAGAATGTGCAGAGCTACAAATGGAAAATCGGGGTCTATCCTATTGAAAAAGAGCAAAATATCTTTCTAGATCTAGTCAAATCTCTAGCTCCAGGATCCAAACTTCGTTTAGATGCCAATGGTGGATTAACTCTTGCTCAATCAAGACAATGGCTCTCGTTGCTAGAGGGTTATCAACAAATAGTAGAATTTTTAGAGCAGCCTTTGGCTAGCTGTGAATTTGAAGCAATGCTGCAATTATCTAAAGAGTATAATACAGCGATTGCTCTAGATGAATCAGTCTCAGGAATCCAACAGATTGTTAATTCTTACAATAGAGGATGGAGAGGAATCTATGTGATCAAGCCGGCTATAGCAGGCTCTGTGAGTAAACTGCGGCAAATATGCCTTGATTTTGCTCTTGATGTTGTAGTTTCTACGGTATTTGAAACTAAAATTGGCCGAAGCATGTCTCTCTATTTAGCTAAAGAAATAGCAAATCCTCAGCGCTCGTTAGGTTTTAGTTAAAGATTCTGCCTTTTGATATGCCCGAATTACTGCAGGTCTTGCTTTATAGTGATGGTTTAAAAGCATTGTGAGCGAACTGTTCTTTGAAAAGCCGATTTTAAATTCACCATATGAGTATCCTCAAAAGCATTGGGAATTATTTGAGGGTCAACCAACCAACCAGATAATATCTGATCGGCGCTCTGCTGAGTTTGTCACCCCAATTCCCAAGCCGAAAAAACGCAGAAAAACAAAAGATGTTCTTAATGATCAGTCAATATTCGATCAAGAAAATATCTCTACTGACTCTCAGCAGTATGATTTGTCATTTTATATAAATACTATTAGGGACCAAGTCAAACAATGGAGAGAACTACCAAAGGTAGAAGATTGGAAAGTTACCCCAGAGACTGCTAGACTTTTGGAGCATTGGCGAGATTACAACTTTCAGGCAATAAAGCCTTTTTTCTGTCAGGTTGAAGCAATTGAGACTGCTATCTATTTAGCAGAAGTCGCTCCAAACTCAGGTAAAACTGGAAAGAAATTACTGGATCAATTAAAAATTGTCAACGAAAATGCCAATCCTGAGATTTTCCGTATTGCGCTAAAACTGGCAACTGGAGCAGGCAAAACCACTGTAATGGCTATGCTGATTGCTTGGCAAACTGTAAATGCTCTAAGATATCCTGCTAGTACAAAGTATACCCGTGGTTTTTTGATAATAACTCCGGGGATTACTATTAAAGACAGGTTGAGAGTGCTCCAACCCAATGATCCTGATAGCTACTATGCCAGTAGAGAGTTATTACCCAGTGACATGTTGCAGGATTTGGGTAAAGCCAAAATTGTTATTACTAATTATCATGCATTTACAGCAAATTGAGACCAGTTAAGCCACAATTATAGATTATCGAATTGATTCAGCAAAGAGACCACAATGTTGAAACCAATTGATAGCATCATCCTCTGAAATGACATTAATAGCATTAGTGATAGCAACATCTAAGGAA
>CAISPN010000111.1 GCA_903887375.1 uncultured cyanobacterium | reverse complement strand
CTGTTAATTTCTGTGTAAATCTCATCTGTGGATTAATCGCCTACTGCCATCAGCCCAAAAAACCTTCTATTAACTTGTAACTGTACTATCTTTCTTCTCCTTCTTATCCCGAATTGACGTTAAGTAGCATAGATTTTCTCTATTTTCCCATCTAGTAGCAACTTTTTGATAAAGCCTAACCCTATTCCTCCACTAGCGCCGATAATAAAAGCGTTCATATCTTGCATCCTTTAGTGAATACTTGTCAATGTATCTAACCAATCAAAAATTTTGTCTAGTTCCTCTAAATTAATTAGCCCATACTGCCAGAGAATCATTGGCAATTGATTGGGAGTCTCTTGTACGTTACGTAAGGCTAAATTAATCTGGTCTATAGATAATGCTAAATCTTGTTGTAAAAACTGAATTAATTTTTCTGTCATTTTTCACTAACTCTCACCAAGATGGGAACTGCTTCTGGCTCAAACTCTCTGTCCAAGACATTTTGAATGATTACTAAGCCTATTAATACTAGAGAAATAACTAAAAGGGTCATATCTTTTTTTCACCAATTGTAAATTTATGTTAACTATTCTAATCTTTTATTGCCCAAATGAACCGTAAAAGGTCACATAAACTGAGAATGAGTTTAATTTTGCTTAAAGTTCTAATGCTTTTCGAACTATTTCAGTACTTTACCTTTATCAATACATATTTCGACAAAATCGACGCAAAAGCTACCAGCAGTAGATTATACCCTTTGGCATCTCAAGAGAGATTCAATCTGCGCCTTGTCGATTAATGTAAAGAAATATAAAATAAAAATAAATTCCTCTAAGCATAATGCCACGACAAAGAACCAAATCAAATTTACCCAGTAAAATTTGTCCTATTTGTGGATTTTCTTTTACTTGGCGCAAGAAATGGAAAAAAGACTGGGCAGAAGTTAAGTACTGCTCAGAACGTTGTCGTAGAAAAAGTTAAATATATTTTGTTTCAAAAAAAGAGTCCTAACCACCAGAGCTTGTAGTAAATTGACAAGTGAGTTTGAACTAAAAATTCAAGTTATCTAAAAAATTATTGGCTTGATTTTGAATTATTTCTATTTTAGATCTATCCATACGTTTTAAGGTGGCGTAGATATTAGTCATACGAGGATTACTAGCTAAGAGATTTTGGTTTTTTTCCAAAAAATACCAATAGAGAAAATTAAAAGGACATGCTTTTTCTCCTATGGTTTCTTGGCTATCATACTGGCAGTCTGTACAAAAATTAGACATACGTTTAATATATTTGCCGCTAGCAGCATAGGGCTTGGAGCCAACTATACCTCCATCTGCATACAGCGCCATTCCCATGGTGTTTGGCAACTCCACCCATTCATAGGCATCAGCATAGACTGCTAAATACCAATTACTGACTTCCTGGGGATCTAGTCCAGCTAATAGAGCAAAATTTCCGGTAATCATCAAACGTTGAATATGATGAGAATAGGCATTTTGCCTAGTTTGGAGGATCACTTGATGTAGACAGTTCATCTTGGTTTGGGCGCTCCAGTAAAATTCTGGCAAAGCTCTATTTACTTGCAGATGATTGAGCTGTTTGTAAGTTGGCATTTTTAACCAGTAGATTCCTCTAATAAATTCGCGCCAACCTAAAATCTGCCTAATAAAACCTTCTACTGCATTTAAAGGCGCTTTTTGCTGTTGATAGGCATTTTGGGCTTTCAAACAACAATCTAGAGGATCTAAAAGACCAACATTGAGATAAAGAGAAATGACACTATGATACAAAAAAGGTTCACCCATGAGCATAGCATCTTGATAATTTCCAAAATTAGCTAGACAATGCTCTAAAAAATATTTAAAAGTTTCTGCTGCTTGGATATTGTTGAGAGCATAGTCAAATGGTTCAATATCTCCAAAATGATGGTTAGCTCTTTTTTTGACCATGGTGATCACTTCTTGCGTGAGGAGATCTGCAGGAAAACTTAGACGATTAGGAAAGCTCATTGCTTTTTTGGGAGGCTTGCGGTTTTCTTTATCAAAATTCCAACTACCTCCTTCTGGTAAACCATCAGCAGTCATCAACAATTGATGTTTTTTGCGCATTTGTCGATAAAAGAACTCCATGCGCAATTGTTTTTTTCCATCAGCCCATTGCATGAATTCTTCCAAAGTACATAAGAAGCGATTATCAGCTCTGATTTCTACAGGAATATGCAAAAGGTCTTGCCAAGATTTAATAAATTCTTGAACTCTATATTCACCTGATTCGGTGATTATGATTTTACTAGGAGAATAGGCACTGCACCATCTTTGCACTTCAGTAGTCAGGCTTTGACTATTGTTTGGATCTTCAAGTTTAATATAGGTAATCTGGTAATTTTGAGCTTGCAATTGAGCTGCAAAATGTCGCATCGCCGAAAAAACAAACACCAGTTTTTTTTGATGGTGGGGAACATAGGTAGCTTCTGCCATCACTTCTGCCATCAGAATATGATCTTGTTCACTATCAAAATCAGAAAGAGAACTTATATTTTGGCTGAGCTGATCTCCAAGAATGATTCGTAAAGTAACCATAATTAAATCCAAAATTAAATTTAGGGTTTTTTGTAAGTAGGAAATGTTTCTGCTTAGTACCTAATATAGATTGAAAGAAATAGACATTGGGGTTTATTTCCTATGCAGCAGACTAATTTTCTGGAAGAAGAAAGATTGCCAACTATCAGAGTATGCGCGCTCCATGCCTTTGCCTATTGTCCTAGATTATTTTATTTAGAAGAGGTGGAGGAACTCTATACCCAGGATGCGGCAGTATTTGCTGGCCGCAGGTTACATGAGGAAATTGAAGTTCAAGAAGATGGGCAGTGGGAAGATCTCTATCTTGAAGATGAATTATTGGGCTTAAGGGGTAGGGTAGATGCTCTTAGAAAAAGAGATGGCCAGCTCATTCCCTATGAACATAAACGAGGACGTAGTCATAGGGATGAAAATAATCAACCTCAACCTTGGGAAAGTGATCGCCTGCAAATTTTGGCATATTGCTGTTTGCTGGAAGTAACTAAGGGCATAACTATTACAGAGGGCAGAATACGCTATCACAGTGACAATGTTTTGCTCCATGTGCCCCTCGATGATGCTGGGCGCAAATTGGTACGCGATTCTATTAAGGCCGCGAGAGAGTTAAGGGCTTCAAATTACCGCCCACCAGTAATTGAGAATGAATATCTCTGTTCACGCTGTTCTCTTTCTCCGGTTTGTTTACCAGAAGAGGCAAGATTGGCGCATAACAAGGAATGGCAACCTAAGCGGCTATTTCCAGCAGATGATGAGCGTCAAGTACTCCATGTTTTAGAGCCCGGTACAAGAGTTGGCCGCACTGGAGAACAACTCAAAATCACTCATAAAGACCAAACCCAGGAGCGCGTATCGATTCTACAGGTCAGTCAGCTAGTGCTGCATAGCTTTAGCCAACTTTCTACCCAAGCTTTACATTTTCTAGCTGGTAATGATATTGGCATTCATTTTATCTCTGGTGGTGGACGCGCCATGTAGGTAGTTTGGATAATCGCTCTGGTAGTATTCAAAGAAGAATCAGACAATATAAGGCTTTGAGTGAGGATGCTTTTTGTCTGACTCTAGCTCAAAAATTGGTAATGTGCCGCGCTCAAGGGCAACGCAGATTTCTTATGAGGGCTAAACGAAATTTAAAAGAGAATTCTATTTCCTTGGATAAGGCTATCAATGGGATTAAAGCGGTACTAAAAAAGCTGGAACAGATCGAAACAATTGATTCTCTTTTGGGGATTGAGGGCAATATCGCGGCGCTCTATTTTGCAGCCTTACCCTATCTTTTAAATCCAGACGTACCACAACAATTGTCATTCTCTGGTCGCAATCGCCGTCCACCAAAGGATCGTTTCAATGCTCTTTTGAGCTTTGGCTATAGTCTTTTGCTCAAAGATGTGATGAATGCAATTTTGACTGTAGGGTTGGAGCCGGCTTTGGGTTTTTATCATCAACCGCGCAGCCAAGCTTCTCCTTTGGCTTTGGATTTGATGGAAATTTTCAGAGTACCTTTGGTAGATATGCCAGTAGTTGGTTCAGTTAATCGCAATCAGTGGGAGGTTGATGCTGATTTTGAAATCAGGGGTGAGCAGGTTTGGCTATCAGAATCAGGTAGACGTAAGTTTATTAATCTCTATGAGGAGCGCAAGTCCCAAAGCTGGAAACATCCTGTAACAGGCTATTCTCTAACTTACCGCCGTTTGATTGAATTAGAAGTCAGGTTACTGGAGAAGGAATGGTCAGGTGAAGGTGGTCTTTTTGCTCAGCTAACCGTACGCTAAGGTATATCACAATGGCTCAATTAAAGAACTGGTATCTGGTTTGTTATGATATCCGTTGTCCTAAAAGATGGCGCAAGGTTTATAAACTTTTAGGAGGTTATGGGGATAGGGTTCAATATTCGATCTTTCGTTGTTGGTTATCTATGCGTATGCGGGAAAAACTACGCTGGGAGCTAGAAACCATTTTGACCAAGGAAGATGATCTGCTACTGATTCGTCTTTCTAGCCAATGTGTCCATGATCTACCCAAATACAACAGGGAAAATACATGGCTACTGGATGAAAAAACCTACCGAATTATCTGAAAAATTCAAGCACCTCTGGCTGTTAACTCCGTAATCTCTCTAAAATCAGATAGATTCTCTATCCCATAAGGATTTTAGCGATTTGACAAGCCAATTAGATCCATGCAAAATCTTGTAAAGCCTATGCATCAAGGTTTTCCGATTCAGTGATAGAATGAATTCCAAGCTCAAATTTAGTTTGTTCTTATGTTTTGGTTCATAGTACTTGCAAAACCTTTTGACAGCCCTTGCCAGATAAGGGTTTTGGAAGCCGCCGTGATCCTACCTTAGATGCCGTAAGGCGTTGAGCACAAATGCCATTTTAAAATTACTAAATTATCAAGGGGGTGATCCTACCTTAGATGCCGTAAGGCGTTGAGCACATCCTACGGGTGATCGTAGATACGAAGTAATTCCGGTGATCCTACCTTAGATGCCGTAAGGCGTTGAGCACGAAGATCAATTGAGAGTGTACCTAGGCGAAGTATTAGTGATCCTACCTTAGATGCCGTAAGGCGTTGAGCACAACTATCTTCTAAAACTCTGTAGAATTCTGTAGTCGTGATCCTACCTTAGATGCCGTAAGGCGTTGAGCACAAGGGACTGTCCAAATCCCAGTTTATGCTCAAAATGTGATCCTACCTTAGATGCCGTAAGGCGTTGAGCACAAAT
>CAISPN010000110.1 GCA_903887375.1 uncultured cyanobacterium | reverse complement strand
TATATTTTATTTTGGCTAGTGCTATAGCTCTCTGCTTTGTGATTATAGCTAAAGAAAGTCAAAAAAAACTTGCCATTGCCTTAAAACAAGTTCAAGAATATTCAATAAAAATTGAAGAGCAAGCGATACAAATTGAACGCAGTAGGATTAAACATGATATCCATGATTCTTTTGGCAATAGCCTTATATCACTAAAATTTCGATTAGAGAAGTTAATTGAATTAGACAACTCCGGTGATTATAAAGATTTTAGTGATTTATTAAAAGACTCTCAAGAGATTTGTTTAAAATCCTTAAAAAATATTCGCTATATCCTAAATAACCTTGATGAGGATAACTTGAATAATTTATCTTTTGAAAATATAATCAGAAAAATGATTATTGAATTTGAAAATACAATAGAGATAAATACTAAATATTTTATATCTATTAATAGACTGGAATTATCCCAAAAAACAAAAAACACTATCTATCGCATTTTACAGGAAATTTTTACTAATATTATCCGCCATAGCCAAGCCAAAAATGTCAATATTCAGATTTTCACACTCGATAATCATATAAATATCTTAGTTCAAGATGATGGTAAAGGCTTCGATCCTAATCAATATATTCCAGGATATGGCTTGAAAGGAATGCAAGAGCGCATTAATATTTTAAAAGGTAATTTTAATCTGATTAGTGAATTAGATAAAGGCACTACAATTACCTTAAATATTCCCATATGATGGCTAAGATAGCCCTAGTGAAGAAAGTTCACGATGAAGCAATGGCAGGTAAAAACTCGCCAATTGAGTAGCCTCATTGCGATCATTTACCTCTAAATGAATGTAAATTCTAGTGATATGATTTTTAACAGTATGTGGAGAAATATTAAGCTTTTCACTAATTTGCCAGTTTTTATATCCTAAAATAATTAGACATAGTACTTGTTTTTCTCTAACTGTCAATTTTTTTAAAAAATATGGCAATTCTAGTAAATCTTCTTTATAATTATTAGTTGATTGTGGAAAGTTCAAACCATTATTATTATTCCATTTTTCATAGGGAAAAATACCAGGACTAAAATAGGTACTTCCACTATGTACAAGAATTATAACTTGCACTATTTCTTGATAACTTGTATCTTTTAATAGATATCCAGAGGCTTCAAATTGAATTGATCTTCGGACATATTCTTGATCACCGAGCATGCTAAAAATCAAGATCTTAACTTCTGGAAACTTTTGATTAATGATGTAGCCTGCAGCCAAACCATCCATCTCTGGCATTTTTACATCCATCAATAGTAAATCAGGGCTTAATAGTTTAACTTGTTCGATAGCTTGAATGCCATTTTCTGCTTCACCAATCACCTCTATTTTGCTATTCTTCTTAAAAAGAGCAATTAATCCATTACGAACCATTGCATCATCATCTACGATTAATAATTTGATCATAAAAAAATCTAAAAATTGGCAAATATTATGAAATATAAATGCTGGTCTATTTCAATAGTCATTTTTTTTTGTTTGCTACCTAGACTAGCATGGGCTGAGAGAGAAGTCACCTTTGATCGCCCTGGTGAGGAAGAAGATCTCAATGAGCAGTTATGGGAACAGGCAAAAAAGGGCAATTACCAGAAAATCAAAAAATATATTCAGCAGCAACAGGCTCGTTCTTTTCACCCTAGCACTATGATACTTCCTACCGGTTGGGCTATTGGACCTGCCGGTAAGCAAATAGAAGTAGGTAGATTGCCGTACGAGGCAATTTGGTATCAAGGAAAACTTGTAGTTATCAATAGTGGTTTTTATGGCAAAGATCCTCAAGAAGTTTCCATAGTCAATACCCAGAACTCCAAAATAGAGCAAACGCTCAAGTTTCCTTCACTATTTCCTAGCGCTGCAGTTGGGCTCGATGGAGATCTCTACATCAGTGGAGGAAATGAGCGCAAGATATACCGGATCAATCAGCAATTTAAAACGATTCAAAGCTATGATCTTGGTGGTTACGGTGGTGGAATTGCCGCTTTAGACAAGACACATCTAGCTATTACCTATCTAGACTCTAGCGATGATCGTAATTTGGTAATTCTCAATACTGCTACAGGAAAGATTGAAAAACAAAGCCAAAAGCTCTACTTTCCTCATGATATTGCCAAGCTCAATAATAAGCTCTATGTAACAGTCTTAGGGGAAAATAAGGTAGCTATATATGATACTTCGCTGAAACTTTTAAAAACCCTAGTAGTAGGCAAAAATCCCAGAACCACTTGCAGTGACGATCATCTGCTCTATGTAGTTAATAGCTCCTCCGATAGTCTTTCGGTAATAGATACCAAGCAAGATATTCTGCTTAAACCAATTGATCTGCGCTATCGAGACTTTCGTTTTGGAAGCGCTCCTACTTCTTGCGCTGTTGATGGTGATCGACTCTATGTCAGTTTAGCTCAACTCAATGCTGTAGCCATAGTTGAAAAATCTACTGGAAAAAGGCTAGGTTTTATCCCGACTGGTTGGTATCCTACCAAGGTTTTGCATCAAGAGAATCAAATTGCCATTCTCAGCGCCAAAGGTATTTATCCACGCAGACCTAATACAAATTCTCAATATGTGCTCTCTCTCCTAAAAGGATCGCTTTCCCTAATTGCCAAAACAGAAATTGCTCCTAATTTAGTCCAATGGAGCCAACAGGTAGAAAATGGTTCTCCTATTTATAGCCCGCTAAAAGGATTTAAGCTGCCTATTAATCATGTATTTTATATAATCAAAGAAAATCGTACTTATGATCAGGTTTTGGGAGATTTGGGTAGAGGCAATGGAGATCCCAAATTAACTATCTTTGGTCAGGAGGTTACACCCAATCACCACCAAATAGCCCGAGATTTTGTAACTTTAGATAATTACTATGCTGATGGAGAAATCAGTGTTTTAGGACATAGCTACACCACCAGTGGCTATGCTAGTCCATTTTTACAATGGTTGGGCAATATTGTTTATACGGGTCGTTATAGTAGTTATCCTTTTGGGATTGTTCCTGCTACCTATTCCCCAAATTATCTTTGGAATACCTTAGAAGATCGAAAATTGGACTACAAAATTTATGGCGAACCCTATTACTTCTTCACCCGAGCTTATCAAATCATTCTGGACAATTATGGGGCTGATAGTCTTTTAGCTCGAAAATTTTATGCAAATTCCATGGTTATAGCCAAAGGGAATGACCGCGGAAAAAGCATAGGAGATAAACTCAAGCCTTATTATGGCCAAGCGACTACACCACAAGCTGCTTTGACATTATTAGATAAGCCCCAATTTAGACACATTCTTTCAGTTATTTTTACTGGAGATAGCACATTAGAAGATGCCCTAGGCAGAGATCCCCTCTTAAGAGAAAAGTTTGCCCATTATTTGAGCCACTTTCCTTTAAATTATCACTATTGGGATCTGGGTTATTCTGATTTACAGCGATTTCAAGAATGGAAAATTGATTTTAACAGGCAATTGCAAAGTAAAAATGTGGCTGCTTTGCACTATATTTGGTTGCCAAATGACCATACAGCAGGCACCAATCCCAAATATCCCAATGCTAAGCAACTATTGGCTCAAAATGATGCAGCTTTAGGAGAAATCATCAAAACCATCTCTCATAGTCCAATTTGGGCCAATAGTTTGATTCTAGTTACCGAAGATGATGCCCAAAATGGGCCAGACCATGTAGACGCTACCCGCACTATTGCGCTGGCAGCAGGACCCTATGTTCGCAGAGGTTCGATAGTCGGCGATAGCTACGATCAATTGAGCATGCTACGTACTATTGGTTTGGTTTTGGGATTAGATCCTCTCAATCTCAATGATGCTCTAGCGGTTCCTATGTTTAATATTTTTACCAAACAAGCTAACTTTTCTCCCTATAACCCACCGTCACCTTCATTGGACTTGATGGAAAGTGATCGCAAGCTACTGGAGCAAAAGTAACAAGAAAATAAAAAAAGATGAAATTAGTAGAATTTACGACCGAACCAGTCCTCTATAGTTTTGGATGAAGAATCCCAAACCCCCCTGTGTTTTGTGCTAATTACATGCGTATAGCGTATTCTCTCTGGCAGAGCAGGCACTTCATCACCAGCTTTAGCAAGTAATAACTGAGCCGATTGGCCAACTTCAGCTACAGTTACTGTTGGAGTGTAACCAGTTTTGGCATATTTGTGTGTACCAGTAACACTATAAGTTGTACCCGAGAGAGTGATTACCCCAGTTGAGCTGGTTCCATCTCCCCAGTTGATAGTAGCTTTGAAAGCATTGGCAAGTTCAATTCCAGCAGCATGGGTGAAAGTAGCAAGGCTGTAATTAACATTAGATCCAGTTTTTATTGTTATTGCCTTGGCTGTAACTACTATAGGTGGTTCATTGACTAAGGTAGTAGCAGTAGAGCTATTGTTAGCTGTATTGGTATCAGCTGAAGTGGCAGCTACTGAAGATATGTTACTAACTGTGCCCTCTTCAAGAGCCTTGGCTGTAACTTTTAAAGTAACTGTTGCTCCTGAGTTGATTGTTCCAATTGTAAAAGTACTTACTCCATTGGTGCTAGTAAATGTGCCTTGAGTAGCAGTAGCAGAGATGTAGCTTAAATTAGCGCCCAGGGTATCAGTAAGCACAACGCCAGTTCCCGGATTAGGTCCATTGTTGGTCACAGTGACAGTATAGACAATATTGTCTCCTTCATTGGCACTGCTCACACTAGAAAGGTTAGTTACAGCAAGATCAGCTGGGGCTCCAACAATTGAACCTGTCACAGTTGAGCTGTTGTTGGTAAGGACTGGGTCAGTGGTGCTGTTATCACTGCTTACTTGAGCGCTGTCAGAAAATGCGGATCCAGCAACTAAAGTAGTTGGGGCAGAAACAACTAGAGTAAATGTATCCGAACTGCCACTATTAAGAGCAGAGCTGGCCGATTCGGTAATTGTATTACCTGATTGAGCAAAGGTGAAACCATCACTGCCGGAAGTTTGGGTCATAGAGACTAGAGTTGCGCCAGTGGGCAAGATATCTTTGAGTACAAAACCATTAGCCGCGTTAGGTCCATTGTTGCTGATCGTGATGTTGTAGGTTGCATTGGTGCCAGCGGTGATAGAAGAAGGTCCACTGTTGGTAACAGAGAGATCCGCAGGATTAACTGGCGCGCTGGGTTTGAAATTAACTATAACTGTTCCCCAATTAGCAGTAGCCTGTGTATTGGCAAATTCGTTGGTAGCCCAGAAACTGCCATCTACTGGGTCAACATTGATTCCACTGAGATCTCCTTCACGATGTGGATTAGCAAAGTCAGTATAGTTTGCTTGCCCACTCCCATTGGGAACCTTGATGGGAGTTTGCATCGTACCTATTGGATCTTGAGCTATTCGCCCTGTTACCCAAGTTGACATATAGTCAGTTGAGGTATCATTACCAGATTGGATATAAGAGATGCCGATATCTCCATTGGGATTGATATCGATACCTGGGTCTACTAGATATGTATTGTTGCCAGCATCTATCCTTCCCTGTTGGGCTAAAGTAGGAGTACCACTGCTGACATTGATGTCATACCATTGGACTACATCTTGGGTTGCGGATTTACCTACACTATGCACAGAGACGATATGATTGTTAGCCTCTGCAGATTTATCGATGCGTGAATCAATGTTGCTAGTAATTACTGTTCCATTTGGGTTCAAGGTTGATACTGGAGCCAAATAAGGAGTGACAGCCACATTAGTATAATTAAAAGCTGGCGCAGTTGAGAGCACATTGCTCATCTTGATTACATCAATTGATTTGTTGTCTCCATGCTCAGTAGTCAACCACATGGGATCGCCGGCAACCGAATCATGCATAGTAGTAGGCCTGACACAAAAATCCGCAAGATTACTCTGGTAAACTCCAGGAGTAGCTATGCCATTAGCAAGATCTGTGGTATTTAACGAAACAACCTGTGTATGGTAGGTACCAGTGGTACCAGAAACAGGAAATTCATTGAGTGTAAAGACAAAAGAATCGGCATTGTAGCCAAAATTGCCGGGATAATCTGCATCTTGGTTGGCTTGAGTGGTGTTGATCTTATAGAAATTCCAGTCACTCGCACTCAAGCTAGTCGGGTTATTGGTCTTGGAAACGGCAATATCAAAAGCACTGACATGGCTTGTGAAGTTTACATCCTGATCACCAATAATATAACGACCTATTTTTTCATCGTAGCAAGTGATTGGATCAGAAAGACCAGAGCTAGAATCAGCTCTAGTCAGCTTACCCGTAGTAAAGAAAAAATTCGATAAAGTAGAGGAAATAGGAGCCACTCCAGTTAACTTGGTAGGATAGAGTGCCAAACTTTGGTTAACTGTCTGAACATAAGACAATGGTCCGGCAGCTCCAGTAGGATCGGGAGGAACATACCCTTGGGTTGAACCAAAACTAATTCCTGTATAGCCATTGCCATTGTTATTAAAGATATTTAGTGTCATAGAAAACCTTCAACAATTTCAGAATTATCAGTCGTGAGTCTACTGTATTTACAGTACGCTTTGAAAAAAACTCCCCGGGTAGAGTTATTATTCCCTAAATTTTGTCAATATTAACATTGGCGGTGTAATCGCTCAGCCAACATAGGGTATTGACAAGTTTCATCTGCTCAACTTTTTCACAAGGAATCTCCAACAGAGCAGAATTGGCAACGACAACGGCAAGACATTGAGCGCGAGAAAGAGCTACATTGAGTCTATTTTTACTATAGAGAAACTCGATGTTACGTGGCATTTCTTTTGCGCTAGATGTGGCCATAGAAATAAGTACTATAGGGGCTTCCTGGCCTTGAAACTTATCAACAGTTCCCACTATTGCATTAGCAGGCAAAATAGACTGCAGATAATTAACTTGCATATTGTATGGACTGACCACTAAAATATCATTGATTCCAATTAGACGAGTAGTGCCATCTTTATCCAGAAAGTTTATCTTTTGCAACTTAGCAAAAAGATCTTTAATAATTTCACCTTCTTGTTCACTTTTTTGAGAGCAGCCTGTATGAGTTGTTGAAATAAAATAAATACCTTCTAAAATATTTTGCCTAGAGAGAAGTTGGCGTTTTTTTGTATTTATATGTGCTTTAAGCCTACTTTCATAAATAGCATCTGAAATAAAGCTGCAAATGGCAGGATGCAAACGATGGGTATTTTCTAGAAAAATGCCGCGCTCAGGAGCAATTGTAGCTTGACCTTCTAGCAAAAATTCTAAGACTGATTGACCAGTATCCCCTGGATGTACTCCTTGAAGAGGCTGTCCTAACTGCATCTGATCACCTACCAAGACAATATTTTTAGCAGCAGTGGCCATAGCTAGGACATTAGCCAATGAAACTTGCCCTGCTTCATCGATAAATAGATAATCAAACTGCTGCTGGTCATGCTCTTGCCTAGAAAAAAGCCAAACAGTACCTGCTACTAGATTATATTGATTTGTTATATCTTTATTGTCATTGACACTTTTAATGAATTTTCCTTGGTAGGCTTTATCATTTTTTGATGATTTTTTTACACCAATAAAATCAACTCCTGTCTCTAGGGCAATTTGTTCAATTTTCTTGAGTAGATTTTCAATGGCTTTATGAGAATTGGCTGCCACTGCAACTTTTTTGCCATTTTTTAATAAATCGCATATTACATGGGCGCTAGTAAAGGTTTTTCCGGCTCCTGGTGGACCTTGAATGAACATATAACTATTATTAAGATTATTAATAGTTTTAATTGTTTCTGAAAGTAAGTCTTCGCTTTTAATAATATGATCTCCTGAAGTATGGCCAACTATATTTGGAAATCGACGCTCAATAATAGCAAAGGCGGCTTGATATTTATTATCTTGATTAAGAAAACTATTAGCTATTCGATATATGGCATCACGAATTTTATCGGTATTGATTGGACCTGGAGTTCCAACAGATAATTTATTAGGTAGAGAATCTTTTTTGAGCCCATAGACAAATTTGATTATTCTGTCTTTTTCATTAATCTCATGAATAGTTAATGAGGTTTTTACTTCGCCTATACTTTGCACTGATTTACCGACTGAAAGCTTGAATTCCTGTCTTGGGAATTGATAGCTATAGATTTGATTTTGTTTGTTGTGTTGCTCTACTTGTAAGAGCGTCATATCTGCAATACATTCAAAATCATCAATCAGCTCATCTACTGTTTTATCTTGACGCTCAAATATTCCCCACCATTGTGGTTTAGCTTCTCGTCTGTGAAATTCTAGAAGATTGAGCAATCTTTGACGTATTTCCAAGGTTGCCAAGTTACTACAGCTGAGGGACTGTTGCATATTTTGGTATTCGATTTCCCATGCTTTTCTTTCTAATACTTCATCTTGATTAGTAATATATAGGTCATATGATTTATCACCATGGGTTGGCGCAATAGAGATAAGCCAATCGCGCAGTTTATAGGTAGAAATACAATCAGTTTTGTTATAGTTAGCAATCTCATCTAAAATTTCTTGATTTTGGATAATGCGCCAATTATTGTACTCAATGATGCTGTCAACGGCATTGGTAACTGCAGCAGTTCGTTTTGGCATATAAAATGTTTCTAGATTTTTTATAGAATAGGAAGGCTCTGAAACAAGAAGTCCTTCACGCACTACTTTATATAGATCTATGAATTTGTTTTTTCGCAATAAATTATCCAGTTGTTCTTCAGCTAAAGCATAACGACAAGCTAAGCGCTTTAGCGCAGTAGTTTCATAGTGATTGTAATGGTAGATATAGGCATTTGGATAGAGCTGGAGATGTAGATCAATAAATTCCATAAATTGACCAAATGCCACTTTTTCTTGATGGTGATCATGTGCCCAAAAAGCTTTAAATATTCCTTCTTGATTTTTAAAATAATAAATTCCAAAAAGATATTCCAGCCCATCAGGATACAAAGGATCTCCCTCCATATCAAAAAATAAATCACCTGGATCTTTTGGCGCTATACGGTCAAATCCTTTACCTGGATTCATTGGCAAAATTTTATATATATCTTGTCCACTATTGCGCTTTTGCAGCTGTAATGAAGCTTGCGTTTGCAGCCTTTGGAAGACTTCAGGATTTAATTCTGGTATTATCTCTGGAGTGGTTGCCAGTTGTTCAAGAGTATTGATATTGGCATTTTTTAATTTTTGTATCTGACTTTTTTGGATATTGGCAACTAGGCTTAAATGGTCATCTTCTATCCAAATTTGGGAACAATAATTTTTCCATCCACATAGAGAACAAGCATTACAAGGTTCAGGATAAGATAATTCAGCGATGGTTTCTACATAATTTTCAAATCTTTTTTTGGCATTTTGATAATAGTAAATATATTCACTGGGATTAAAACTTTCTTGTCTGTTATCACCCAAGACTAAGTGCATTTGATTTGGAAGAACACCCTGAATTTTATTTAATAGTTCACTATAGGAGCACAGTTGAATAATATGTTTAGCCTCTGCAGCTCTGGCAAGCTTTGTATCTAGAGCTTGATAACTATAATTGCCAAGATTTGAAGGCAAAGTAACCTTGAGTAAAAAATCAACATTTCCACTCCAATTTCCATCTAGTAATGCGGCTTGATAAATAACATCAGCGCCTCTTTGCATTGCTAACCTAGTGAGCTCTAATCTCTTTTCTAATGAGAGATTTTTGGGGATTTCTACTACCGAATTAAACTTTTGCTTTAGCTTTTCTAAATATCTATTTTCATGCTCATATCCCTTTTTAGTAAATAATTTTGATGAGGCAGAACTTTTGGTCTTATTTGCTATATTCTCTTGTAGATCAAGAAAGATTATATGATTGCAATCTAAAAAGTTAACGAGATCTGTTGGTGAAAAAAGAATTTTTTGCTCAGGGGTTTTATGCATCTATATTCCATCTCTATTTATATTATTTTTTTACTATTAAGTCTCTCAACAGTTACGTACACATAATTGCGCCTCCTTTTTAAGGTGAGTTAGGGGTATTCTTATGACAGCTTTCTCACACGAAAATCTAAATACAGTAAGTACTGCAGCGCAAGAAACCATAACAATATGCTAGAAGAGTTCTAGGAATCATCAAAAATTTATAGCAACAAGAGCATAGAAGCATGAATAACTATTATCCATTTCAAGCGCTTTTAAGCATCATATCAAAGTAGTCTATATTTAGGTATAAATTTTCTTGTGCTTACCTTGCTTATTTGCCAATAATTGCTAAAATTAGTAGACCAAGCTTTTATAAATATCTTTGCAAGGTAATTTTTATGTCCCAAGTTATATCAACAGAGGCTCTCAGCGCTTTTCAAAAAAATTGCTTTAATATCAAGGAGCATCTGAAAAACTATTTACAAATAGATGAAGATGTATTGGAGCAAAAATTATCTACAGGAACCCAAGAGATTGGAGATTTAGGGCGAGCTAGCTTTGATTGGCAAAGCGCCGATGACTTTTATCGTAACGAGGTCGAACACCTGTACTTATTTGATCTAGCTAATTGGCATTTAGTATGTCGTGAGTATATAGGAGATACTATCAAGCTCTTATCAGACAATGCCAGAGGGATAGTACTAGATTTTGGAGGTGGTATAGGAACCCACACCCTCGCGGCTGCTCTTTGCCCGGAGGTGAACGCAGTTGTTTATTGTGATATTAACCCAATTAATCGAGACTTTGTCAGTTACAGAGCAACTCAGATGGGTCTGCGCGATAAAATCAAAATTGTGGAGCAGATCCCAGAGGAGATGAATTTTGATACTATTATGTCGTTTGATGTTTTAGAGCATCTATATGATCCTGGTGCGCAGATTTTGAAATTTCATGAAATCCTCAAAGAAGATGGTAAAGCCGTTCTAAACTGGTGCTTCTTTAAGGGCTTCAACCAAGAGCATCCCTTTCATCTAGATGACCCGCAAAAAATTGAAGCTTTTTTTAGGCTATTACAATCTAACTTTGTGGAAGTCTTTCATCCCTATTTCATAACAGCTCGATGCTATCGCAAATGGTAAATATCTCACAAACCTCAAAATTTCATTGTAGAACACAATGCGCATATCATGAAAACTATACATAAAGATAATCCAAGATGGATTAAATATCTAGCAATTGTTTTTATTGTTTTAGGTTTATTTCTTCGTTTTCATAATCTAGATTTACGTCCATATTGGGGTGATGAAGCTGCTACATCAGTTGAAATGCATGGATATGATTATCAATCTTCTGAATTTCAAAACAAAATTCTCAATAGAATTATTACAGCTAAAGAATTAAATGAATTTCTCTATCCTGATTCTACAACCAATGTCTCTGATACTATAAACTTGATTGCTAAAAATGAACCTCAGCTATCTCCCCTCTACTTTATTCTAGATCGTTTTTGGGTTTCAATATTTGGAAATTCTATAGCTATAATCAGAAGTTTTTCTGCTGTTGTTGGAGTTATGGCTATATTCTCAGTTTACTGGTTTTCTCTTGAGTTGTTTGATTCAAAGATGACTGCCTGGATTGCCATGGCTATAGCTTCGGTATCTCCATTTCATATGCTCTATTCTCAAGAAGCTAGAGTCTATAGCCTTTGGAGTTTGACCGTAATATTATCGAGTCTGTTTTTCTTGAGAGCAGTTCGTCAGTCTCGTCCTGTAAACTGGTCTATCTATTGCTTCTTAATTATTCTGAGTCTTTATACCCATCTTTTTTCTCTATTTGTATATTTTGGGCATCTAGTTTTTCTTCTGATTTATGAGAAATTTCGTATCACCAAAAAATTAGTTAACATGCTCCTTGTTGGGATGGTTGCTTTGCTGGGGTTTTCACCCTGGTTAGTGAATTTTATCTTAAATACAAGTAAAGGTCCCAGCTGGGGCTTTGATAAAATTTACAAAATCCCTTTATATTATCTTTTGCACTATTATCATAATTTGGGGCTCTTTTTTGCCGATTTTAATGTTGGAGTAATCTCGCCTAAGATAGCTCAGTTTTCTTATGCTCTATTGGTGCTAGGAATATTTACTATGGTGATTTGTTCCTTGTGGTTTATTTATTTCAGAGGTGAAAACTTGCCCCGCACATTTTTACTAAGTGCTTTGATCATGTCATTTGTACCATTTTTTCTTAAGGATTTATTTCTTGGCGGAGGAGTTACTCAAGTAATAAGATACTTTGTCCCTTGTTGGTTGGCAATAGAGCTCATTGTTGCTTATTGGCTGAGTAATAAAATTCAATCATCTATTAAATCATCTAGAGTAATTTATCAGGGAATTGGCCTCTCCCTTTTGTTAATTGGCTTGATTTCTGGTGTATTAATGACTAATTCTGGTTTTTGGTGGAATAAGTTAGAAGGAAATTTCAATAAACAATATGCACAGCAGGTGATAGCCAAAGCTAAAAATCCCTTATTGGTCACTAATAATCCTTATTTTCCTGCAGTAGTTTCAATGAGTACGCTTGTCGATCCCAAGACTAGGTTTCTGCTCTTTAGCCCAAATTCAGAAATAAAGATCCCATCAGGTGAATCTGAAGTTTTTCTTTTTCTATATATGTACTCAGATGAGTTATTCAAGAAATTTGAAAAAAATTACAAACTAGAGCATGTCCCCCTCAAAGATGCTTATCCGGGAGGAGGAATCACTTCCAAACATTTCTATCGAGTAATCACTAACTAATATATTGCACTTTTTAACCAAAACAAAGTACTGAATTTTAATTCTTGCGTCTTAAATATGTAAACATTTTATCTTTGTGATCAAATTCAAATTTGGCAAAATCCTGTTTTAGTTTATGTATATTGGTAGTAATCGATGGATAACGAGAAGTCAAAACAACAACCTGTTGAGCTTGGTCAAATTGTTTATTTATTCTAGCTAGGTCGCGATCATTTATTTCTGCATCTGATAAGGGGTAAAAGGAAGCTGGCATATGACACGGTGGAAATAGCAGATCTACAGCACCAGGACTATATATCAGCGTATTTTTAACTTTACAAGAATCAATAAGATCTGTAAGCTCTTTTTTGCCGGACTCATCTGCCCAAAGCCCAGCTAATGATTCTTGAGGACTGATTGTCTTCCAAGCTGAGAACGTATGTTTAAAAGTCAGGTTATACCCTAAGATAGCAATTACAATAACAAAAGACAGCAGAAAAATACGCATATTTTTTAGTTGGCATATGTTTCGACTGGCAATCAAAGAAACCCCAATGGCGATCAGGTAAGAATAATAGCACCATGAGTGACTAGCACCATAAAAAAAGAAAAGAAAACTCAAGTGAAGGCATAGTATTGTCAATGTAATTTCTGCCAAACGCTTAATTTTCTCATCAGAGGTTTTTGTTATTTTGCCATAATACATATAAACGACAAATAAAATTAACAGAACTGTTAAAGTTATCCATAAGCCAGCTTCATCTCCAAGATAGTAAGTGATCTTGGCTCCTGAAGGTCCCCAGAAATTTCTACCTGTGTCAGAGAAAAAGCCATGGAATCCATTCTCTTTATAAACTTGCGCACTACCGAGTGGAATGAGACTGCTTAAAATTGGAGTTATTCCAAAATTAATGCCTACTAAAACTATTAAGGCTAAAAAGGTAAAAAAGGGAAGCCTCAGTTGATAAATAAGATCTCTAATCGATATTTTATTTCTATATAATTCAAACAGATATGTTAAAAGTAGAAAGAATATGTAAACAATGGACATACTGGGCTTAGTGAACCAACCAAAAATCAAAGCAACTAAGGCATATTGCTTTCGACCAGCAAGCTGCTCACTTAAGGCT
>CAISPN010000109.1 GCA_903887375.1 uncultured cyanobacterium | reverse complement strand
GGATTGGGAAACCAGTTTCTGGCCAATATCCGAGAAGTAGATGCCATAGTCCAAGTAGTACGCTGCTTTGAAAATGATGACATTATCCATGTAGCAGGTTCAGTTGACCCAGCTCGAGATATAGAAATCATCAACTTGGAATTGGCTTTGGCCGATTTAGGTCAAGTTGAGCGCCGCCTGGAGCGAATTCGCAAACAAGCCCGCACCAACAAAGAAGCCCAACTTGAGGTAGAAGCTCTAGAAAAAGTAGCCCAAGTTCTCAATCTAGGGCAAAGCGCTCGTTCAGTTAAGCTGACCCAAGAAGAGGAAATCTTGGTTAAGGCTTTAACCCTTTTGACCGCTAAACCTATAATTTATGCGGCTAATGTATCTGAAGAAGAGCTCTCTAGTGGCAATAGCTATGTTGAACAAGTTAGAGAAATAGCCCAACAAGAAGGAGCGAAAGTTGTCATCATCTCAGCCCAAGTAGAATCAGAGTTGGTTGAATTATCAGCCGAAGAAAGAAAAGACTTTTTGGATTCTTTGGGAGTAACTGAAGGTGGACTCAAATCCTTAATCGCTGCTACCTATGAGATTTTAGGACTGAGAACCTATCTCACTACTGGACCTGAAGAAACTAGAGCCTGGACTATCATTGCTGGGATGAAAGCACCTCAAGCAGCAGGTGTTATTCATACAGATTTTGAAAGAGGCTTCATTCGCGCTGAGACCATTTCTTTTAATGATTTAGTAACTGCTGGCAATATGGTAGCAGCCAAAGAAAAAGGACTAGTGCGCAGTGAAGGCAAAGAATATGTGATGCAAGAAGGAGATATTGTAGTCTTTCGCTTTAATGTCTAGAACTCTCTATCTAGCTAGACATGGACATCGCTTAGATTTTACTAATACTGAATGGTTCAACCTAGCCTATCATCGCTACGATCCTCCTTTATCAGATGTAGGTTGGCAACAAGCAAGCATTCTAGCTGCTAATTTAAAGCAAAAAAAGATAGAGCATATTTTTGCCTCACCTTTTTTAAGGTGTATACAGACTGCTTATCCTCTTGCTCAAAAACTAGATCTCCCAATCAAACTAGAACCAAATCTGGGAGAGTGGCTCAATGCAGAATGGATATCTAAAATACCCACTCTCTATAGCCAAACTAGCCTGCGAGGGATCTACCCTTTCATAGATTGGAAATATAACTTTCTTTACAAGCCCAGCTATCCGGAAACTTTAGGGCAAGCTCATTTCAGAGTTTACAGCACTATTAATAACTTGCTTGAGAAATATAACAATGATTTGCTCATAGTGGGACATAGTATTACCGTTAGTAGTGCTATTAAATCGTTTACCAAACAAGAGGGGGATATTTCTACTCCCTTTGGCTGTTTATGGGAATTGGTGTTGGAAGGGGAATAGGCTGGTAATCGTATTTATAAGGTAGAAAAAACCGAAAGCAGTCCCTTATAAAAGTTAACTAAAATATGAACATAGATAACAAATCAAATTAACTACAAGTTTATGGACTTTGATCCTGCCTTAATGTCGTCTATCGAGCGTCTTGGCTATCAAGTAACAGTAGGTGATGTAGCTGCCAATGCTGGAATAGAAATCAATCAAGCTCAAAAAGGTCTGTTGGCATTAGCTAGTCAAACCCAAGGTGATTTGCTAGTTTCAGAAACTGGAGATATCGTTTATAAATTTCCGCACAACTTTCGCTCAATTCTGACCAATCGCTATTGGCAACTCAGGTTTAAAGAATACCTCAGAGCAATCTGGAAGGCGGTTTTTTACATAATCAGGATATCTTTTGGTATAGCCTTAATGCTTTCTATTGCCCTGATGTCAATTGCCGTTGTTTTGATTATGATTGCTGCTAGCTCAACTCAAGATAACGACAACAATGGATCTTTTGGTGGAGGAGATGGTGGTTCTGTTATTTTTTTGGGAAACCCTTTTGATAGTTTTTGGCTATTTGAGCCCAATTACAACGGAGAAAGAAAAAATCCCTCCAGAAAAATGAACTTCCTTGAATCTGTATTTTCCTTTCTCTTTGGAGATGGGGATCCCAATGCCGATCTTGAACAAAGACGTTGGAATACGATAGCTACAGTAATTCGCAATAACCGTGGTTCGGTGATTGCCGAGCAATTGGCTCCTTACCTTGACAATATCAAAGATATCGAAAATGATAATTATGTCATTCCGGTGTTGAGTAAATTCAATGGTTATCCTGAAGTTTCCCCTACTGGTGAGATTATTTATCATTTTCCAGAACTACAAGTTACCACAAAAAACCATAGCCAATCAACTATTAGCAATTATCTAGAAGAATCAAAGTGGCAATTCACCAAAGCCAGCCCTGAACAGGTCACTCTCTCTGTAGGACTAGGATCTCTCAATGTAGCACTGAGCTTTATATTAGGATCTCTGCTCAAAGGAAGTGCCGCAGTCAAATTGGGGGCATTTATTCTCTTTATTGCCTCAATTTATCATGGTTTAATCTTCTATGCAGCAGCTTTTTTTGCCATTCCGATAATGCGTTATTTTGCCTTAAAAAGACGCAACAACAATCTAGAAAAACGTAACATCGAGCGCCATAATTTATCTAATTGGCTCACTCAAAACCTAGAAAAGCTACAGAGTAAAATGCTCTATGCCAGTCAATATAGCCAAGAAAAAGTGATCAAGGCTGAAGATATCAGCTATTCAACCGAGACAGATCTTCTAGAGCAACAATGGCAAAAAAGATTAAATCAATCATGAAAAATTGGCAGTAAAAATCTCAGGCGTTTGTTTTTCCATCTGCTTTTCCACAGCATCTCTGTAAGTATCAACCACATGATTGGGCATGATATCTCCTTGGGGGGATAAGAATGACCATTGTTGTCCAACATGTAAAAAAGTACCCAAACCCTTAGTAGGGGGTACAAGAGTGAAAGTATCGCAGAGATTAACTATACGGTAACTGTTGGGAATCATCTTAGAATGTAGCTTGGCAAAAGTAGCATCGCCCACCCTTGGACTAGCATAGGTATAAAGTCTTAAATTGGGGCGCAATTTTGGTACATTTAAAGCTAAATCAAGAGCGCATATAACTGCTAAAGATGCACCTAAACTATGCCCTGTGATATAGCAAGGTAAAGAAGGATCAAGTTGTTTTGCAATATCACGCGGCAGTGGTTTGACAATTTTAAGATAGTTTCTCATAAAACCTTCATGGACCTTGCCAAAATACTTGAGAGAGACAGGGTCTGTATAGGGCATTTCGATAGCTGCTAGATTATTAATCCATTCACTGCCAGTTTGGGTGCCGCGAAAGACTATGATATTGTGCTTAGGGCAAGAGAGTACAAAGCCCAAATAGACTGGGATTTCTCTGCGTACTTTTACTGCTTGCTTGATTGTGCTATTAATCAATGACTTGCCCACCTCATTAAGGCTTTCTTCTAGAGGATCATCGGCAATCCAGCGAGGATCTGGGATCTGGAGTTCTACCTTTTGTGAAGTTGCCATTTCTTTGCCTTGAAAAGAAGCAATCTGTTTATATCCAGCTAAAATTTCACTATAGGCGGGTAGTTTGCTGATTGAGCCATCATAACTAGGAATCACCTTGCCAGTTAAATATTGTTGCGTAGCAATTTTAGAGCATTGGATCAAAAGTTTAGAAATTTGGCGATCATAGGGAAGAGTTGGCGCAGTCAGTTTAGTTTGCCTAATTAGAGTCTGCCCTTGATAAATTTTCTTGGCATCAGAATTAAAAGTTGCTTGCAACAACTGATTGGGATCTTCATTGAGTTGAGATTCTGCCAAAGATCGTAAACGAGACTCAGTTTTTTTAGTATTAAAATCTCTTGCCAAAGTTGCCGCAACACCCAAGCCCAAACCACCTAGAAGGAGTTGACGACGGTTAACCTTAACTACTCTACTCATCTGGACCTCCTAAATAAGCTTCCAAAACCTTACTGTTATTTTGGATTTCGGCAGGTTTACCATCAGCTAAATTAGTACCCTCTGCCATCACCCACACGTAATCGCATAAAGACATGATGACATCCATATTGTGTTCAACAATCAAAAAAGAAATTCCCTGACGATTCCAGCGGATAATATGTTCACAGATTTGGGCAATTAGGGTTGGATTGACCCCTGCAGCCGGCTCATCTAATAGTATGAGTTTGGGGGAACTCATCAGAGCCCTGCCTATTTCCAGTAGTTTGCGCTGCCCACCTGAGAGCACGCCAGCATAGTCATTGACCTTGCTAGCTAGGCCTATATCCTCCAAAATTCTCATTGCCTGTTCCCTATTTTCTCTCTCTTGGCGACGAATTTCATCCCGTTTGAACCAAACTTGCAAGAAATCTTCACCTAATTGTTTAGGCGCGGCCAAAAGCATATTCTCCATGACCGAAAGGCGCGAGAGAACCTTGGCTACTTGAAATGTCCTCACGCAACCCGAGCGCGAGACTTGATGAGATTGTAATTGATCTAGGCTTTTGCCAGCAAAAGTTACCTGACCTCGATCTGGCTCAATAAACCTAGAGATTAGATTAAATAAAGTAGTTTTGCCAGCCCCGTTAGGCCCAATCAATCCCGTGATACTGTTAGTTTTTACCTCAATTGAGGCGTTATTGACAGCCTTGATCCCACCAAAACTCTTGGATAAGCCTGTGACTAGTAATAAAGATTCATCCATTTTGTTGTTCCTATCTATCAAGTGTCAATTCTTCACCCTTGCCCAGAAGACCTTGAGGCCGTGACATCATTAGGACTATCAAGATTAAACCAATGAGCATTAAGCGTAGTGCGCCAACTTGGCTCTCACTTAAAAATCCAATAGTTGGCAAAAATCTGGTAGCTGATTCGTAAAGCCAGAATATTACCGAACCCAAAATAGTACCTGCATTGCTCCCTGCTCCACCTAAGACTACTATAATCCAGGCATTAAAAGTTACTAGTGAATCAAAATTACTAGGATAGATAGCGGTCAATTGCCAGGCAAAAAACGAGCCGGCAATTCCTGCTATAGCCCCGCCAATTAAAAAAGCCTGTAATTTATAAATGAAAACATTCTTGCCTAAAGCTTTAGCTACCTCTTCATCTTCTCTGATGGCTTTTAATACCCTTCCCCAAGGACTATTGATTAAAAACTCTAAGGCCAAATAGATCAAAGCCAAAACTGACAACTCTAGGATCATCAAACCGACTTTATAACTATAATCAGAAACAGCAAGCACTCCATTGATATAGATCAAAAGGGTTAAAATTACCCCCAAAACACCCATAAATGCCAAATAAAGTCTTCTTCTGGAAGAGCTGAGCTTATTTCTGAGGTTTTTCTGGACAGATTTGACTATTTTGGCTATGCAAAAAACAGCAAGTAGAGTCAAAATAGCAATCAACATTAGTTTTAAATATAAATTTGGCTCCCACTGAGAAAAAGGCAAAGGGAAACCTTGAATACCAAAAGTACCTTTGGTGAGACCTTGCTCGTTTTGGACTATAAGGCGCAAGGTTTCCGCTCCTCCTATGGTCACAATAGAAAGATAGTCTTCCCTCAAGCGCAGAGTACTCAAGCCAATTAACAACCCCAAAAGAGCAGCTAAAAGAGCGCCTATAGCTACGGCAATTATTATTGGTACGCCCTTGAGACTCAAAAGAACAGTCGCATAGGATCCAAGAATCATGAAAGCGACCAGCCCGAAGTTAATCAGCCCACAAATACCCCATTGCAAATTCAGCCCCAGAGCAAAAATACTATACAACCCAACATTAATTGTTAAAAAAACGATATATTCAACCATATAAATTTATTGAACTTGGTTATAGCAGTTTTTCAGGAACAGCCTTCGGGCTTATTGTATCGCAATCTTGGACCTAGCAAATTAAACAGTATCTAGGGGAATTAGAAAAAAAACATGAAAGTTTTCCTCAGTTCGCGCTAGGATGTATTATGGAGTATGCTCAAGTTTAACCTAACAACTGGTGCATTCTTTGTCTCAATTAATCCTATTCACATGAACTCAAAATCCACAAGTCCTCAAGGGTCCAGAATTTCTTTCTCTATGGAAGACTTTGAAAAGGCACTTGATCAACACGATTATCAATTCAACAGAGGGCAAACAGTCAAAGGCAAGGTTTCTGAACACACATCAGAAGGAGCCTATATAGATATCGGGGGGAAATCTCCTGGATTTGTTCCCTCGGCAGAGGCCAACTTGCAAACTGGCGTACCCATGAGTGAATCACTTCCTTTGGGAGAAGAATTAGATTTTCTGATTGTTCGAGAGCAAAATGAGGACGGGCAGGTAACACTTTCACGGCGTCAGTTAAGTATTAAACAAGCCTGGGAAAATATTTTGCAACTCTATGAGGACGGTGAAACTGTTCAAATCAAGATCACTAACTTAAATAAAGGTGGAGTGATTGGAGAAGTAGAAGGACTCAGAGGCTTCATACCTCGTTCTCACTTACTAGAGCGAGATAATCTTGAGTCTCTGGTAGGTCAATCTCTCGGTGCTAATTTCTTGGAAGTTAACCGCGATACTAATAAAATAGTTCTCTCTCAAAGGCAATTGGCTAAAGCTGCGGCAATTAGTAAGCTAACCAAAGGAAGCCTTGTTGATGGCTTGGTCGTTAAAATTCAACCCTATGGGGTCTTTATTGACCTTGATGGGGTAACTGGGCTACTGCATATCAAACAGGTCAGTAATGCCCGAATAGAGTCATTAGAGAGCTTATTTGCTGTTGGACAAAAGTTGAAAGTTGTTGTCTTTGAGGTAGATGAATACAAAAATCGGGTTTCTCTTATTACAAAAGTACTTGAATCTTATCCCGGTGAAATCATCGAGAATATAACTGAGGTCATGAGCAATGCTCCAGAAAGGCTCGAACGTGCCTTGCTAGCTGCCCAAGAACAGGAAAGACTTCAACTTCAGCAACAACAAGAAGCAGAACAAGCCCAAGAAACCCAAGAAATCGAAGAACAAGTCATCGCCGAAGATTAATCACCCGCGGTTTGCCTGTACCAGCTTAGCAAAGTACGGGCAAGCAGATAGGGGTCATGGCGAATATTCTTTCCAGTTTCATCCTTTTCCATAACGTCAGATAAAACCAAGCGACAATCTAAATTTTGAACATCCTCTCTATCTAAAAAGACGGGATGTGAATTTTTGTCGGCATAATTTTTCAGAAATTCATCAGAGGGCGGTTGCCGTTGAACCAAAACCGCATCACAGGCGTTACTCTCACATACGCGATTGAGCGCGCGCAAATGGTCAGATACTGTGTATCCATCGGTCTCTCCAGGCTCAGTCATAATATTACAGATATAGATCTTAGGAACTTTAGCATTCAAGAGAGTTTCCCTGATTTGAGGAATTAAAAGATTAGGTATGACGCTGGTATAGAGACTACCAGGTCCAATAATTATATAATCTGCTTCCTCTAACGCTTTAATAGCAGCTGGCAAAGCAGGAGGATTACTTGGACTGCAGCCAATTTTATCTATCTTGCCACCTGCTTTGGTGATGTTGGATTCACCCTCAATAAAACGTCCATCGCTCAAACGAGCATAGAGTATAACTTGCTCTAAAGTAGAGGGAAGAACTTTTCCTCTAATGGCAAGTACTTTTGAGCTAGCTGCAATTGCTCTTTCAAGATCGCCAGTAACTTCTGTCATGGCTGTGAGAAATAGATTGCCAAAACTATGCCCACTTAATCCATCTCCAGCTTGAAAACGATATTGAAATAATTCAGTAAGCAGTTTTTCCTCATCGGCTAAGGCTGCTAAACAGTTACGAATATCCCCAGGCGGCAATATACCTATTTCGCGTCTCAACCGTCCTGAGGAGCCACCATCATCTGCTACTGTTACAATTGCGGTAATATTGCTACTATACTGTTTAAGCCCTCGCAGCAGGTTTGATAGACCTGTTCCTCCTCCAATTGTGACAATTTTGGGACCACGGTTGAGACGACGATTGTCTACTAGCAGATCAACTAGCTCTCTATCCCCTTCAGGATTGAGAGCATCTGCAATTGTACCCATTGTGCGGCTCTGACCCCAGAAGACCAAAAATAGTCCCAAAATCAGCGCTAGAGGTCCTGAAATATAACTAGGAACAAGATGAGTAAAAGAACTTAAAATCTGGCCGGTTAAATCAATCAAGCGATTAATTGGAGTTAATTTAACCCAGATTGCCAATCCCAAGGCCGTCAAAATCACCCCGGCAGCACTTGTCAGTAGCCAGCGTTTAACGAGAATACCGGGAAGCATCCATTTAAACCAACGATTACTTGGTCTAAACGGACGAACTACAGATTTCCGAAAGGAATTGGGCATGGATCAAAAGCTTAACGATTGGAAGTCTACAATAATTAGATTGCTAGATGAGGACTAAAGTTGCAACATAAAGAAACCAGAATTTTGGGCATAGATCCCGGTTTAGCTACTTTGGGCTTTGGTTATATCGTATGTGATCAAGAGAGGGATTTGTCAGTACCCAAGTTCTTAGATGCTGGAATTATTGAGACTTCAGCTGAACTGTCCTTAGGTGAAAGATTAGCAGTGATCTATAGCGATCTTCATGAACTATTAGAAGAATATAGACCAGATCTAGTTTCGATAGAGAAACTTTTTTTTTACCGAATGAGCACAACAATCCCCGTAGCACAAGCTAGAGGAGTGGTAATTTTGGTTCTAGCGCAATTAAAAATTCCCATAATAGAATATACCCCTAATCAGGTCAAGCAGGCACTGACAGGACATGGTAAAGCCGACAAAAGATCAGTTCAAGAATCAGTCGCAAGAGAATTAAATCTAGAAAAAATAATCACCCCTGATGATGCCTCTGACGCTTTAGCCCTAGCTTTAACAGCTTGGCTT
>CAISPN010000108.1 GCA_903887375.1 uncultured cyanobacterium | reverse complement strand
GCAGCGAAATCATTTAATTCAAAGTTTCAACAGTAGTAGGCGAGTTGGCAAGAGCTTCAAGTTGTTTCTGCTGATCTTGTCCAATGCAGGTTTGGATAATTTTTTCAATTTCACCTTCAAGAGCGCTAGCTAGATCAAAGTTTTGTCCTAGTCTGTGATCTGTGACCCTATTGTCTTTGTAATTGTAAGTACGAATTTTTTCAGAGCGATCTCCAGTGCCCACTTGTGAACGGCGCATGGATGTTACAGATTCATTTTGTTCACGCTGTTTGATTTCATATAATTTAGCGCGTAATATCTGCATTGCTCTTTCGCGGTTCTGTCTTTGCGATCTCTCTTCTGTACAAAAAATCCTGATTCCTGTAGGTTTGTGGATCAAATCTACGGCTGTTTCTACTTTGTTGACATTTTGTCCACCAGCGCCGCCAGAGCGGGCAGTAGTTAGTTCAATATCTTTAGGATCGATCTCGACTTCCACTTCATCGACTTCAGGCATTATAGCTACAGTCGCTGTAGAAGTATGGACTCGGCCACCTGCTTCAGTAGCTGGTACCCTTTGAACTCGATGGACGCCTGATTCATATTTGAGCTTGCTATATACTCTATCTCCTTGAATTTCCAGGATGACTTCTTTGAAACCACCTAATTCAGCTATTGATTCACTTAGCAGTTTGACTTTCCAATTTTGAGTTTCAGCGTACTTGGAATATAGTCTTAAAAGATCACCTGCCCAGATACCGGCTTCATCTCCACCTGCCCCAGCCCGGATTTCCAACATGATATTCTTTTCATCATTAGGATCTTTGGGCAGAAGATGAATCATCAATAGTTTTTCCAGCTCTTGATCTTTCTCTTCTAGTTCATTGACCTCAAGTATGGCCATTTCTCTGAGATCGTTGTCTCCTCCTGCTTCTTTGAGGATTTGTCTGGCTCCTGTTAGTTCTTCTTGATTTTTTTTCCATAATTCGTAAGTATTTACAGTGTCCTCTAAAGAAGAGCGTGCTCTGGCTATCTGCTGGAGTTCATTGGGGTTGTTGACAACATCAGGATCGGCTAAACGTCGGGTTAATTCTTGATAGGTCTGCTCAACGGATTTTAGTTTATCTAGTAAATATGACTCAGCCATGAAAATAGTCCTAATAATAAGTATTTATTGGAGAACCCAGCAGATAATCTGCTGGGCCCGGGTTAAAGGTTATGGTCTGCCTATTTTGTTTCTTTGCTTTTTGTGTCAAGCATGCCATATTTACGGAGGAAGCGATCAACCCGACCTTCAGCGTCAATGATTTTCTGAGTACCGGTAAAGAAGGGATGATTACCAGACCAAACTTCAACGTTGATTTCGGGACGGGTTGAGCCAACAGTCATGACAACTTCTCCGTTGCAGATAACCTTAGCTTCAGGATACCAAGTGGGATGAATATTAGGTTTAGCCATAGTTTTGCTTAAATTCTCTAGTTTTATTTTATCGTTTAGAGTATTGAGGTGCTTTACGTGCTTTGTGCAGACCGTATTTTTTGCGCTCTTTAGCACGTGGATCGCGGGTTAGATAACCTTCAACTTTAAGAGGTCCACGGTTTTCGGGAGATAATTCGCAAAGAGCTCTAGCTACTCCTAATTTGACAGCTTCAGATTGGCCCATTAGTCCACCGCCATGAGCTCTAACTATTAAATCATATTCATTCTCTAATCCTAAAGTCTCCAAGGGAGCTTTGAGAGCAGAGATATAGCTTGGAATCAAATTGAAGTAGTCATCTCCTGGGCGTTCATTGACAGTAACCTTACCAGTACCAGGAGTTAAACGAACTCTGGCAATAGATGACTTGCGTCTTCCTGTACCCCAATAGACAACTTTTTTACTTTTAGCTGCCGTTTGCATTAGCTTTCTCCTCCTGGAATAGTGTTGATTTTAAGAACCGTTGGCTGCTGAGCTTCGTGGGGATGATTGGGTCCAGCATAGACTTTGAGCTTGGTAAATAGGCTACGTCCAAGAGAATTTTTAGGCAGCATTCCTTTAACAGCCTGTTCAATGATTCTCTCTGGTAGGCGGACTTGCAGTTTAGCAAAAGTTTCAGTTTTCATCCCACCAGGTCTACCTGAGTGACGACGGTAAAGTTTTTGGCTTTGTTTTTTGCCAGTTACTACTACTTTTTCAGCATTGATGACAATTACAAAGTCACCGGTATCAAGATGGGGGGTGAATACAGGCTTATTTTTTCCTCTGAGGATCATAGCTATCGCAGTAGCCATGCGACCCAAACGCTGGTCAGCGGCATCAACTACAAACCATTGTCTATCGATACTATCTACTTTGGGTAGAGAGGTTTTATTGAGACTTTTTTCAATTAACTCTGTCATAGTGCTCCTTTAGGAGTAATTAATTATTAAAGTTGAAGAGTGGTTGGGTATCAAACCAAACTCTTTGATCAAAGGGAAAATCTAGATAGCCTACCCTCAAGAGACATAGTCCCTTGGCGGGAGCTGCATACTTGACAAGTTCTCTCTGCTCTTCCATCCAGATAGTGCGAAAGTTTTGAACGGAACGTTTCGCACTTCCTACTTCTACAAGTAGCCCTACCAACAGTCTGACCATGCCGTAGAGAAATCCATTGGCTTGAATTTCTATCTCAACAAAAGCGTCACGTCTACGACATTGAACATCTTGCACATCTACCCAAGAATCCTTGCGAGATGATTGAGCGCGATGGAAAGCTGTTAGATGGTGACGACCTAACAGTGGATCGAGGGCCTCCTGCATCAGGGAAGCTGAAAGAGGAAACTTATAATAATGCCAACTGTATGGTTTAACAAATAGATTAGGACAGGGATCTGTGTACAGACTATAGCGATAACGTCGCCAAGATGCCGAAAAACGAGCATGCCAATTCAAAGGAACTTCGGCAGATGCGCGGATCGAAATATCTTCAGGCAGACGTGAATTCAGAATAGATGACCATCTTTCGGCAGGGATGTAACTGCGGTGATTAAAGTGCGCAACTTGAGCTGCGGCATGCACACCCGTATCAGTTCTTCCCGCTCCATGGAGAATTGTAGGCTCTTGGAGAACTTCTGACAATACATCCTCTATCTCTGCTTGAACAGTACGATGGTTGAGCTGTCTTTGCCAGCCAGAAAATTTGGTTCCCACATACTGAATTACCAGCGCTACCCTTTTTGTCTGCATACTTTTGAGGTGAATCTAAATCAGCTCAATGATTGCCATTTCGGAGTTATCGCCGCGGCGTCGAATAGTTCTGACAATTCTAGTGTAACCACCATTTTGTGAACCATAGCGCTCTTTGGCTCCTTCAAATAGACTATGTACGAGCTGTTTGTCGTAGATATAGCCTAGAGCCTGTCTGCGAGCCGAAAGAGAACCATCTTTGGCCAAGGTAATAATCCTTTCTACTTCAGAACGGACTGCTTTAGCCCTAGTTAAAGTAACTTTAATTTGCCCATGCCGGATCAATTCAGTCGAGAGCGCTCGCAGCAAGGCTTTGCGCTGGTCGGCTGGACGTCCTAGCTGGGGAACTCGACAACGATGACGCATTGCATTTTCTCCAACTTAGTTTTTTGTACTTTTTTCTTGAGGAAGAGTGATACCCAACCTCTTTTGCAGAGCTTCAATCACCTCTTCAGCAGATTTTTGCCCAAAGTTCTTAATCTCCAGCAAGTCTCCCTGGCTGTAGTCCAGCAGGTCGGCTACGCTGTTAATTTGAGCTCTTTTGAGGCAGTTATAAGCTCTAACTGAAAGTTGTAGCTCTTCAATTGGGATTTGATTGTTAGGATCAATCTCATCTTGATAGCTACCTTGGATAGTTTCAAGCTCGTTGAGATCTTTGAGTGGATTGAATAGATCCACTAAGATAGTTGATGCTTGAGAAAGAGCTTCTTTAGGGCTCAGACTACCATTTGTCCAAATCTCCAGAACCAAGCGATCCTTTTGAGTTGAGCCATCTACTCTGGTATCTTCTACTGAATAGTTGACTTTGGTCACTGGCATAAAGACTGCATCTATCTGCAAAAAGTCAACAGAACCAGCATCATCCTTGCTGCGATCAATTGAACGATAACCCTTTCCTCTTTCAACATGGAACTCCATTTCCAGCTTGGCACCTTCAGCTAGAGTTGCGATGTATTGATCGGGATTTACAGCTTCTACTTCTGAAGGAAGAACAAATTGAGCTGCCGTAACGGTCAACGGTCCTTTTGCTACTAAGCGTCCTGTTTGACGTTGATTAGTGTAGCTTTTGAGAATGATCTCTTTCATGTTTAACATGATCTCTAAAACATCCTCTCTCACTCCCTCAATAGTCGCAAATTCGTGGTTGACCCCAGCTATGCGGATGGCAGTAACAGCTGCACCTTCTAAATTAGAAAGCAAAATACGTCTTAGGGAGTTGCCAACTGTCGTTCCCTGCCCTCTGTCGAGAGGCTCTAAGACAAATTTGCTATATTGACTCTGATTTTTTTGAGTTTTCGACTCTATACACTCAATTTGAAACTGCGCCACAGAAGTGATCTCCTTCCTTTACTCAAAAGTTAAGATGCTCTATACCCTACGTCGTTTGGGAGGACGACAACCATTGTGAGGAATTGGAGTTACATCTCGAATTAGAGTGATTTCCAATCCAGAGCCTTGAAGGGCTCGAATTGCTGTTTCCCTTCCAGCACCAGGACCTGAAACCATTACATCAACTTGGCGCATTCCCTGTTCTATTGCTTTTTTAGCAGCATTGTCGGCTGCTGTTTGAGCCGCAAAAGGTGTTCCTTTTTTAGCTCCTTTAAATCCACAAGAACCAGCTGAAGCCCAAGAAATTGCATCCCCTCTGCTGTCTGAGATGGTTACAATTGTATTATTAAAAGTAGACTGGATATGAGCTACCCCATTAGGCACATTTTTTTTCTGTTTTTTGGGACCGCTCTTTTTGGTAGGTCGCGCCATAGATCTTTCTTGTTTCTAGTATGTAAATAGCAAAAATTGATTTAATTTTGCTGTTATTTCTTAGCAGGAGCTTTTTTCTTCCCTGCCACTGTAACCCTTCTACCACGACGAGTTCTGGCATTAGTTCTGGTCCTTTGACCGCGAACTGGTAAGCCCATCCGATGGCGACGCCCTCTGTATGTACCAATATCGACTAGTCGCTTGATATTCAAACTTTCTAGGCGTCTGAGGTCTCCTTCAATTTGGTAGTTATTCTCGATGAAGGCTCTCAGTTTAGTGATTTCTTCATCGGTCAGATCTTTAGCTCTAGTATCGGGATTAACCCCGGTACCAGCTAAGATCTCATGTGAACGAGATAGACCTACCCCGTAGAGATAAGTGAGGGCGATTTCCACACGCTTATCCCGTGGTAAGTCTATACCAGCTATCCTTGCCACGCTTGTTCTTCCTCTCTAACTGTTGTTCTGAACTTTGGTTATGGGATACGACATCTAACCCTGACGTTGTTTATGTTTAGGATTAGAACAAATGACCATAACTCTCCCGCGCCTTCTGATGACGCGACACTTTTCACAGATTTTTTTTACTGATGCTCTAACTTTCACGCCTTAATCTCTAGGCAACACTGCAAGTTTGTAATTATATCAAATAACATGGGGCCTTTGTCAAGGCTATTTTTTTGTATTCTTGAGACGATAGGTAATTCTTCCTTTGGTTAAATCATAGGGAGTTAATTCAACCTTGACCCTATCACCAGGCAGAATTTTAATATAGTTTCTGCGTATCTTGCCTGAAATATGGGCCAGAACATTGAAGCCATTGTCCAAATCTACACGGAACATGGCATTGGGAAGGGACTCGGTTACGGTTCCTTCCATTTCGATCAGATCTTGCTTAGACAAACTATCTATCCTCTATATGTTAACCAAAGAAAAACTTTGCACTAATGTTTTCATTTCTGCAATGATCTTAGCAAAATATTAGAGTCAAAGTGAGTCTTCTATGTATATTGCCTTTCAGGATCGATGTCAAAGAGGGTTTGCAGGGTCTGCAAGCAGAGTTTCCTTGTTTCTATGTCTCTTTGGGCGCGAAGCTGGACAGTTGGCTCATGAAGGATTTTATTGACTATTGAGCGAGTGAGGGTTTCTATGACATCTTGGTGTTTGCCGGCAAATTCGCTGCCAAGGCGTGAGAGAGCCTTTTCTAGCTCTTGTGTGCGAATTTCTTCCATTTTGGTGCGCAAACAGCTAATGGTAGGTACAGTATCCAATGAATGCCACCATGTTTCAAAGGCTGCAACTTCCTCTTCTAAAAGAGCTTCGGCCTCTTGAGCAATTTTGCGGCGACTCTGCTGGTTTTGCGCAACTACCGCCTTAAGGTCGTCTACATTGAAAGAGCGCACATTGAGTAAATCTTGAACATCAGAATGGACATTTCTGGGTACCGATATATCAATTAAGATCATTTCTGTTATACTGAGCCCTTCTAGGTGGCTGCGGTTGAGAATCGGCTCAGTAGCCGCGGTACTTGTAAACACTAGATCGCACTCGACAATAGTTGGGAGCATTTGCTCAAAAGGAACAAAAACCAAAGGAGCTCCAGGAAACTGGCTAGCTAATTCTTCAGCTCGGCGAGTAGAACGATTGACAATTTTAATATCAACTACCCCTTTAGCTAAAAGATGCTGCACTAGAAGACGGGCCATCTTGCCAGCCCCAACGATAGAAACCGAGGCACTTGAGATATTTTCCAACTTAAGATGAGCGAGCTCAACAGCTGCCGAACTAATAGAAACTGCGCCTGTGCCAATGCTGGTTTCACTGCGTACTCTTTTTCCTGCTGTCAAGGCTTGCTTAAATAGACGATCCAACAGTCTACCAATGCTGTTATATTGCTGTGCTAATTTATGAGTATGTTTAACTTGGGCTAAGATCTGTCCTTCCCCTAAAACAAGACTTTCAAGCCCTGCTGCTACTCTTAAAAGATGGCGAATGGCGTCTTGGTGAAGCAATACGAACAAATGTCGTCTCAGCTCAATAAGGTTAATATGACTGATTTCTGAAAGAAATTGAGTAATTTCAGTTACACCAGCTTCAGTTTCCTTGATCACTGCATAGATCTCTAGTCGATTACATGTGCTGATAATCCCTACTTCTTCAATATGAGGATAGGCCATCAAATGAGCCAGAGAGCTTTCCATTTTTACCTCAGGAATGCTCAGTCTTTCCCGGATGTCTACGGAGGCGGTCTTATGACTTAAACCCACGACGACGATGTTCATAAAATCTCCCAAATTATTCCTTCTAATCTTTAAAGTATTGGTTTTTGATATAGTTTGCTTAAAATCTAACTCTTATGTAATGTAAAAGAATCTCAGCAAAAGACCAAGCTTTTGTGAACAAATTTTATAAAAACTTATTATTATAATCCTAAATCACTAGAACACCCCCTTGGGGAAAGGGGGTAGAAACTTTAGAAAATTATTCTAGTGTAATTGAATGGTTTTAGGCTCATTCCAAAGGTGGACGGTATCTACAAAACGAGCAGTCTTAGACTGACTTGAGATTACCAGGCTTTGGGTTCTGGCACCGCCACCGAAGAAACGGACACCATTCATCAAAGTACCAGGGGTGATACCACAGGCAGCAAACAAGACTGTTTGTCCACTAGCGAGCTCATCTACGTTATATACTTTATCTGGATCATTGATACCCATAGAATTTAAGCGAGCTATATTACCCTCTCTGCTTTCACCGATCAAGCCAGTTTGAACAACAGCAGGATCGTAAATCAACTGCCCTTGGAAATGACCGCCCAGACAACGCATAGCAGCAGCACTGATGACACCCTCAGGAGCAGCTCCAATACCCATCAATGCGTGGATATTGGTTCCGGCAAAGGCGCATGAGATAGCGGCAGAGACATCACCATCGCTAATTAAACGAACTCTGGCACCAGCATCACGGATCTCTTTGATTAGATCTTTGTGACGATCACGATCCATAACAACTACTACTAATTCTTCTACAGCGCGGTTGAGACAATCTGAGAGAATTTTGAGGTTTTCTGTGGCAGATTTGTTGATATCTACATGTCCTTTGGCGGCAGCAGGAGCAGCCAGTTTTTTCATGTAAAAATCGGGAGCTGCAAAAAGTCCACCTTTTTCGGAAATAGCCAAAACTGCCATAGAGCCATTTTGTCCATAAGCAACCAAGTTGGTTCCTTCACAGGGGTCAACTGCAATGTCAATTTCTACTAACTCATCAGGATTGCAGTAAGTATGCGCATCTTCTCTGGTACATATGCCGACTTGCTCGCCGATATAGAGCATAGGAGCATCATCTCTTTCTCCTTCTCCAATGACGATACGTCCACGCATGTACATCTGATTCATTCTTTCGCGCATCGCTTCTACAGCAACCTGATCAGCGATATTTTTTTCACCTTTGCCCATCCATTTAGCAGAGGCAATGGCCGCTTTTTCTACCACTTCTATAATTTCTAAGCCTAATGTATTTTCCACCTTAATCTATTTCCTCCAAGCGTGATTTCTGAAACTCAATTTATAACTTCAGTCAAAAGTCTATCAGAGAGAGGGGTCATCTGCTTAATTTTTGCTTAAGATTTGTGATGCAATGATGCAAACTTAAAGCCTAGAGTATTTATGATCTGTAGGTGCACCTGATAATTTTTTCTTAAATGGTTCCTCTAATTTCTTGAACAAATCCGTCTTTGATCACAACTTCTACATTGAGTTTTTCAATTAGGTTTTCACCTACTGCAACAGTGCAATAGCTTTCCATTTGGGCTTGGATTACTTCTTGATCAAATTCGAGAAGCTGTACTTGCTGTATCTGTTGTAAAAGCTGATTTTTTTGGGCTAAGAATTCGTTTTTTTTCTGATAAACCTGTTGTTGTATGTTTTCAATTTGTGCAGCAGCTTGAGGGGGTATTGGAGTGAGAGATTGTTTTTGAATTTCAGAGATTGCTCTTTGTCCTTGGGATTCTAGTTGAGCGATTTCAGCATCTAGTTGAGATAATTGTCCTTGGAGTTGTTGCTGAACTTCCTCTTTCCAACGTGGAGTTACGATTACTTTGAGGGAAACTGGACGTTTGAGTTGCAGTTGTTGATTAGTAGTCATAGGTTATTTCACGATTTATCGAACATCCCGACAATAATATCGCGATAATGTTCCATTACAACAGGGCGTTTAACTTTTAATGTCTGAGTCATCATGCCATTTTCTTGGGAAAAGGGCTCTAAGATTAGTTTAAAAGTTTTAACTTGGTCATCTGGTCTATAGCCTGGCCTGTTTTTGATCTGTTGTGTTAACTCTTGGCGATATTTTTCTAAGATGATTTCCTTGTCCAAAATCTTATCTAAAGAAGAAAAATCCAGCTCTAGAGCTTCTGTCTTAGCCCAGTTTTTTACAGTTTCCCAATTAGGGACTATCAGAGCTCCAAGTGCTTTTTGATCTTGACCAACTAACATAATTTGGTCGATAAAAGGACTTCTGCTACAGGCATTCTCTATTGGTTCAGGTTCTATATTCTCTCCATTAGAAAGAACGATTGTATCTTTAGCCCTGCCAGTTAAGATCAAGTCATTCTCTTGGCTTAGCCAACCTAAATCTCCAGTATTAAACCAACCTTGGGCATCTATTGCCTTGGCAGTAGCTTCTGGTTTGTTGTAATAGCCTTGCATGACCTGAGTTCCTTTGACTAAGACAATACCGGTTTCTCCATTTGGTAAAGTTTGACCTGTCTCACTATGGACGATTTTCAAGCTTGTTTCTGGTAGGGGAGTGCCTGCTGATCCTCTGAGATTACGCTCAACAGTGCGAGCGGTAACTACTGGAGAAGTTTCAGTTAAACCATAGCCTACCAGTAAGGGAATTTCAATTATTTCAAAAAATAGATCTAGATGTTTCGCCAAAGCACCACCACCGCTTACTAAAATTTCAAATTGTCCGCCTAAATTGTCGCGAATTTTTTGATAAATTAATCTATCTCCTAGCAAATGCAAGGGAAACAAAAGAGATGATCTTATTGTTGCTGTTGTTTTTTGGCCAATTGAAGGGCTGATATTCTCTATAGAGAGTCCCTGGGCAATTCTCTTATTGAGAATATAATCTTCAGAAAATTTCATCAAATTGGCAATGAGCTTTTGTTTACTTTCGGGATATTGTTGAAATTGTTTGATAATTCCCTCATAGAGAGATTCCCAGATACGTGGTACTCCTATCATCACTTGCGGTTGATGTTCTTTGAGGTCATTTTTGAAATGTCTAATGCTGGTATATATTTGCGTACAACCTTGCGAGAGAAGATAATACTCGCAGCTTCTTTCGTAAGAATGCCAACAGGGCAAAATTGAGAGAACACGGCAACCGGGCTGCGGCTTAACAATTACACTGAGATTAACTATTTGATGAAGAAGGTTGCGCTGGCTGAGCATAACTCCCTTGGGCTGTCCTGAGGTTCCTGAAGTGTAGATTAAAGTTGCCAGAGAATCGATATCCCGATTATCTAAAGTAAGTGAAGCGCTAGAGCCTAATTCGAGCAACTGCTCAAAGTTGTACATACCCTCAGGGGCTTTCTCATCCGAAAGAAGAATTACAAATTTGAGAGGAAATTCTCCAAGATGAGGCTCTAATTTTTGCCAAGTTTTAAGATTTTCTACAATCAAAGCTACACTTTCACTATCTTTAAGAATATAGAGCAGCTCTTGAGTATCTGCCAGTGAGGAGCGCACTACATTGACAGCGCCTGCAGTTAGACTGGCTTGATCGCTAATTAACCAGCGGGGGCTATTGTCAGAAAATATGCTGATCTTTTCATCTTTTTTTAGACCCAAGGCTTGTAATCCAGAAGCAAATTGCTGGATTTTTTCCCAAACTTGACTGTAGGTTAATTTAACTTGCGGTTTGCTATGGGGATCGTAAAGGGCAACTATATCAGGAAATTTGGCTGCAACGATTGGCCAAATCTGAGATAATCTGCTCAATTGGGAGTGATCGATAGACATAATAATTAAAATAAGTTGGATATCTATAATTTAAGTCCATAAGCTCAGAAAAAAAAGAGAAGATATTATGAAAGCCGTTGTCATGTCTAGGACCGGGACTGCTGATGTTCTTTTGCTCCAAGAAGTAGAGCAACCTCAAATAGTCCTAGCCAATCAGGTCTTGATTAAATTAAAAGCCGCAGGAATCAATCCTATCGATACTAAATTGAGGCAGCGGGGTACTTTTTACCCAGAAGATATGCCGGCAATTCTAGGCCTTGATGGCGCAGGGATAGTTGTAGCAGTAGGACCAAAGGTTACTAAATTCAAGGTCTCAGATGAAGTTTACTACTGTGCTGGTGGACTTGGTAGGAAAAATACTGGTAATTACGCCGAATATGCTCTAGTGGCTGAGCATCGATTGGCTCACAAACCTACTTCAGTGAACTTTACTCAAGCTGCTGCTTTTCCTTTAGCTTTGATCACCGCCTGGGAAGCTCTTTATGATCGCTGCAAATTAACTCCAGGTAGTAAAGTGCTGATTCATGCTGGAGCTGGTGGAGTAGGACATTTGGCTATTCAATTGGCTAAATTGAGAGGCGCTCAAGTTGCAACGACAGTGAGTACTCCTGATAAGGCTAGATTAGCTAGAAAATTGGGCGCTGATTTACCGATTCTCTATAAGCAAAATGACTTTGTGCAAAGTGTTTTGGATTGGAGCGATGGACAAGGAGTAGATCTAGTTTTTGATACAGTTGGAGGAGATTTGTTTTTTAATTCCTTAAGCGCAGTTAAGGTTTACGGGGATATAGTCACTATTTTGGAGCCAGATTTTAAATTGGGTAATCTCAAATTAGCTAGAAACCGAAATTTACGAATTAGTCTAGAGTTAATGCTCTCACCGGAGCTATTAAATCTAGAAAACTATCAAGCTCACCAAGCTCATATCCTAGAGCAAGCTGCTAGTTTGATTGATCAAGGAAAACTAAATGTTCATTTGAGCGAGACTTATTCTTTAGAATCAGCAGCTAAGGCTCATGAAGTTTTAGAAAAAGGCTCTACAACTGGCAAGATAGTTCTTTCGATAGATTAAGCAG
>CAISPN010000107.1 GCA_903887375.1 uncultured cyanobacterium | reverse complement strand
TATAGATAATTTTACTCATTCCTTATGGGGTTTAGTGATTCTGTCTTTGTCATTTTTCTTAAGGGATATTCCAGTTTTATTTTTTAAAAAATTAACTTTTATTGGTTCTTTTTCCTATGCTCTATATTTAGTTCATTACCCTATTCTTTGCTTGGTTAACCGCTTGGCAACTATTGAAAATATAAAATCAAAACTACCATTTTCTTTGTTAACACTTACAATTATTGCAATCTTTATTTCGATATTTCTGGCTTGGTTTTTGGAATGTCGCTTACAGATGAAGATAGCCAAGAATTTAAAAAGTTATTTTGAGATATAATTTATTTAAAAATATTCTTTTTATTCTATGGAATATCGCCGTTTTGGACGTACTGAGTTAAAGATTCCCGTTTTCTCCTGTGGGGGAATGCGCTATCAATATAAATGGCAAGATACAAGCCAAGATGAAATTCCAGCAGAAAATCAAGCCAATCTAGAGGAAATTATTCAAACAGCCCTTGATCTGGGAATCAATCACATTGAAACTGCCAGAGGTTATGGAACATCTGAAATGCAGTTGGGTAAGATCTTGAAAAATTTTCCTAGAGAGCAGTTAATTGTTCAAACTAAGGTATCACCGGAAAAAGATCCTCAAGAATTTCGTCAAAATTTTGAAAAATCTCTCAAGTATCTTCAACTTGACTATGTTGATCTTTTCGCTATTCATGGAATCAATAATAGAGAGATTTTGGATTATGCGCTCAGACCAGGTGGGTGCTTGGAGGAGGCTAAAAAACTACAAAAAGAGGGCAAATTTAAATTTTTAGGCTTTTCTACCCATGCCCCAACAGAAATTATCATTCAAGCTATAGAAAGCGATCAATTTGACTATCTCAACTTGCATTGGTATTGGATCTATCAAAAAAACTGGCCAGCTATTGAAGCTGCCCATAGACATGATATGGGAGTTTTTATAATTAGTCCCTCTGATAAGGGAGGAAAGCTATATGATCCATCGCCAAAGCTTGTGGAGCTATGCTCTCCTTTGAGTCCTATAGTTTTTAATAATCTCTTTTGTCTCTCACATCCCCAAGTACATACTTTGAGTATAGGTGCTGCCAAAGCCCAAGATTTTCACGAACATTTAAAAACTCTAGAGCTTTTAGAACAAGCTAAAGAAATACTACCAACTATCCTAGAAAGATTGAGGGCAGAATTTGTTAAAGCTCTAGGACAAGATTGGGCAGACAATTGGAATATTGGCTTGCCAGATTGGGAAGATACTCCTGATCAAATCAATATTGAGACTATTCTCTGGCTGAGAAATCTAGCGATAGCCTATAACATGATTGAATTTGGAAAAACACGCTACAATCTTCTCGGTAATGGCAACCATTGGTTTGCCGGGAACAAAGCCAAAAATCTCAACAATTTGGACCTTGGTAATTGTCTAAGAAATAGCCCCAACCAAGCAAAAATCCCCTCATACTTAGCTGAAGCTCATGATCTGTTCAAAGGGGAAGAGTTAAAAAGACTTTCGCAAACTTAAATTTCGGTGGATTTATGTTTTTTTGGGTATCATGATCATTGTGATATTGCGACCTTCTTTTTTAGGTGCTTGTTGGAGATCGGCTGTTTCGGATAAATCACCTACCATACGGTTGAGAAGATCAAAGCCCAATGCGGGATGTTCTATCTCTCTTCCGCGTAAAGTGATCACCGCTTTGACGCGATCACCACTGGCAATAAAGGAACGAGCCTGATTTACTCTCACTTGATAGTCATGCTCGCCAATTTTATAGCGCATTTTAACTTCTTTTAAATCAGCAATGCGAGTTTTGCGTCTACTTTCGCGAGCTCTTTTTTCAGCTTCAAAACGATATTTCCCATAGTCCATGATGCGGCAGACCGGAGGCTTTGCGTCTTCATTGACCATGACAAGATCTAGACCAGCTTCTGCAGCCAGTTGTAGCGCATCAGATGGTGTAATGATTCCAACTTGAGCACCTGAAGCATCAATAACCCGAATTTCGGGGTAGGCGGTAATTGGGTTTTTGGGTTTAGCCGTTGCTATGGTATTTTCTCCTTTGTTTAATCTATATTTTACAATCTAAGAATATTAGATCTCGAACTAATCTCATTATATCAGAGACAATTGGCAAGATTCTTCTAGCCTTTGGGATGAATTGAAACTAATCAAGATCTTTTGGCAGCTCAACATCCACAAGAGGAATCACCAAATCAGTTTCAGTGATTTCCTCAATAATAGGAAGATCTAGAGAATCAGGTTCAGTGATTTCTTCAATAACAAGAGTATCTAGAGAATCAGTTTCAGTGATTTCTTCAATAACAAGAGTATCTAGAGAATCAGTTTCAGTGATTTCTTCAATAACAAGAGTATCTAGAGAATCATCGCGTTGTGTTGAGTTTGTAGAAACTTCTTGATTTTCTTTATTTTTACTAAAAAATCCAGATTTTTTTGATTGAACAGTCGAAGCGCTCTCACCTATAGCTTGTTTTGGTGAAAAAAGAGTACCAGAAATCCAGCCAATGAGAGAGAACTCTCCAGATTCAGGATTCAAAACCCTCAAGCGCCACAACTGCCATCCAAAAGAAAGCAGCAGGGCAGTTGCTGCAACTTGTCCCAAAAGGATACCACCTCTAAAAGACTCCCTGCAAACCCACAGATTCAAAGCATAAAATAATCCAACTGAACCCCAAAAGAAGTCATCTCTGCGATGAAGTTTAGGTAAAAAGAATGCACTCAAAAAGAGCAGTAGGCTTGCTAAAGCGAGCGCAATCACTAGCAAATAAATTAGCATGACAAGTCTTTGGCTTTATAGTTTACCGATTCTTTACTATTCTATTGTGAGTTAGAGTGACTCTTGAAAATATTGAAAAGTTTTAAGATAAGTTTAATTTAGATGGACTTTATGATGAAAAACGATCAAAAAAGGAGACAAGTGTTAGAATTGCTTCAGATAAAAAAACAAACTATAGAACTTACTAACTATCCGAGGACTAGTTCAGTAAAATATACTAGAAACCTTTTAAAAAACTTTAATTAAAACGCTTGTCCGAGACATTCACCTGCATGTCATATTATAGTAAACAAAATAATTGTAAATTCTCTCTAACGACTCCCCTATATTATGTTAATGATATACCCCATATTGGGAGTGCATATACAACCATCATCGCCGATGTCATCGCCCGTTATCATCGGCTAAAAGGGGATGATGTGCTCTTTATTACCGGAACTGATGAGCATGGTCAAAAGATCCAGCGCACAGCTGATAATAGAGGTTTATCTCCCCAAGTCCATTGTGATGAGATTGTGCAGAGCTATCATGAACTCTGGGAGTTATTAGATATTAGATTTGATCGTTTTAGTCGTACCACGGCTGCCCGCCATCACGAAATTGTCAAAGAATTTTTTCAAAGGGTTTGGGAGCGCGGAGATATTTATTTAGACCAGCAACAAGGTTGGTATTGCGTTGCTTGCGAGGAATTTAAAGAAGAACGCGAACTTCTAGATAATAAATACTGCAACATCCATACCAATCAAAAAACTGAATGGCGAGATGAAGCTAACTATTTTTTTCGTCTTTCTCAATATCAGCAGCAACTAGAGCTAATATACCAAGAGCGTCCAGACTTCATCCAGCCACAAAGTAGACGTAATGAGGTTTTAAATTTTGTCAGCTCTGGGCTCAAAGACTTTTCCATTTCTCGCATTAATCTCGAATGGGGTTTTCCAATTCCCCAAGATCCCAAGCATACTATTTATGTCTGGTTTGATGCTCTTTTGGGCTATATCACCGCCTTACTAGATGAGGAACAAGAACCCACATTGGAAAACGCTTTGGCCAAATGGTGGCCTATTAATTTGCACTTGATTGGCAAAGATATATTAAGGTTTCATGCAGTCTACTGGCCAGCTATGCTAATGTCAGCAGGACTTCCCTTACCCGAGAAAGTATTTGGACATGGCTTTTTAACCAAAGATGGACAAAAGATGGGCAAAAGTCTTGGCAATACGATCAATCCATTTGCCCTGACCAAGCATTACGGCTCAGATGCTGTCAGATATTATTTCATTAAAGAAATTGAGCTTGGCAAAGATGGCGATTTCAACCAAGAGCGTTTTGTTAAAATTCTTAATGCTGATTTAGCTAACGATTTTGGTAATCTGCTAAATCGCACGCTGGGCATGGTTCAGAAATACTGTAACGGAAGAGTACCCCAATTAAAGCTTGATGATATTCCACAAGATAATCGTTTAAGGTTGATAGGCCAAGTCTTAGGTCGAGAAGTATCCGAGAGCTACGACGAGCTAGAGCTTAATACAGCTTGCGAAAAAATTTTTAATTTAATTCGCTCGAGTAATAAGTTTATTGACGAAAGTGCTCCTTGGAGTCTTTATAAACAAGAAAAACAATCTGAAGTTGAACAGATTTTATATGCAGTGATAGAATCAGTGAGACTCTGTTCTTTCCTTTTGTCACCAATTATACCAAATATCAGTACCAAGATCTATCAACAGCTAGGTTTTGATATTGATTTCAACAATATAAGTACAAATGAGAAAGAGCTTCCTTTTGATTTGCATAAGTCCTGGGGAATCATTTCACTAAATTCGACGATAAATAAGCCAGAGCCCGTGTTTACCAGATTAGAAATTCCGACTTAATTTTTCAAAATCAATAAAAAATTAATAACAACAAATTTTCATCAAAATTTTTTTAAAAATGAGGTATCAAATAAAATGTTCGAAGATTATGGGTATGATCCGATATTTACCCCGGAGCAAATACTAGAAAATAGGGGAAGAGTTGCCATATTTATTGATGGATCTAATCTTTTTTATGCTGCTTTACAATTGGGAATAGAAATAGACTATACCAAGTTGCTTTCTCGTTTAACCGGTGGATCCCGCCTTCTGCGGTCTTTTTTTTACACAGGGGTTGATCGCACTAATGAAAAACAACAGGGCTTTCTTCTCTGGATGAGACGCAATGGTTATCGTGTGATCGCCAAAGATTTAGTACAACTTCCTGATGGTTCAAAAAAAGCCAATCTGGATGTGGAAATAGCAGTTGATCTGATGGCTTTGGTAGGCTCATATGATACAGCCGTGATAGTCAGTGGTGATGGAGATCTAGCCTATGCAGTTGATGCTGTCAGCTACCGTGGGGCAAGGGTTGAAGTTGTCAGTCTGCGCTCGATGACTAGTGATAGTTTAATTAATGTGGCAGATCGCTATATAGACCTAGATGTAATCAAAGAGGAAATTCAAAAACCACCAAAGTTCAGTGTCTCTAGTGTTACTCACTATGGAAATTTTCCCAATCTAGGCTCAGTAGATGAAGATAAGCAAAAATAAGATAGCCCTAAGTTGGTCTATTTGTCTTTTGTTTTCTTTAGCTTCTTGTGCAAATAATAGCCAAACTAAGACCAGAGAGAAAGTTATCAAAAAATCAACTGGAGGTCTCAGTTTAAATAAAGCTACCCTAGAGCAATCTAATAATCAAGGACAACCTCTTTGGAAAATAGAGGTAAAACAAGCAAACTATAGTCCAGATCACAAAAAAGTCCTCATCAAAGACATTAAGGGTAATCTTTTTCAAGATGGAAAAAGAATTTTACAAATTGCTGCAAAAGAAGGTGAAATATATAAAAATGGCGAGCAGATCTATCTCAAAAACAACATAGTAGCAGTCGATCCTCGCAACAATATAACAATCAACGCCCAGCAAATGAGATGGCAGCCCAAGCAAGACTTATTGACAATCACCCAAAGATTTAGTGTTAATCATCTTGATCTACAATTATTTGCAGACCAAGCTCAATATCACAGTCGCACCCAAGAGCTAGAGCTTACCGGCAAAATATTAGGTTCTTCTCAAGGGCCTTATATAAAATTGCAAACTGAACATCTTAAGTGGCTAGTCTCCCAACATAAAATTATTGGGGATCAGATGCTAGAATTTATTCGTTATCAGGATAATTCAATAACAGACCAGCTCAACACCAAAAAGATGGAAATCGATACCATCAATAAAACCATTCTCTCTCAAGATACCCTTAGCTTTAAATCCATAAGTCCATCTATCCAAGTAAGTGGCAATAATTTCTTATGGAATTATCGTGAGCGTCATCTACAATCGCAACAACCAGTGCAACTATATGACTATAAGCAGCAGGTTACCTTAACAGCTAATCAGAGTGATTTTGATCAAAATAAAAAATTAGCATATCTCAAAGGGGGAGTTCATGGCTTGAGCTCTCATAATAAATCTGAAATCTATGCCCAGCAAGCAACTTGGGATATAGCAGCTAAAAAAGTTGATGCCAGTGGAAGCGTAATATATAAGCAAATCAATCCCGAGATGCAATTGAGCGGAGATCAAGCTGTTGGCTCACTACAAACCAATCAAATGATTGTTACTAGTCAATCTGGCAATAAAGTCGTCACCCAAATATATCCCAAACAAAAATTATCCAATAACTGAGAGACTATCGACAACAAGAGATGGGCTATAGCAAGAACCAATCCAACGGTTGTCATTACCCAGCTCAATGACTTCTTTTAATGCTGTATAGACATTGCCGGCTAGCATTGTATCTTTAATTCTGCCTTTAATTTTTCCTTGTTCTATATAGTAGCCTAGGTCAATGTTGAGAGAAAAATCACCCGAAATATCAGGCTCTTGTCCTAAGATCTGCTCTACTAAAATAGCCCGATCCAGCTTGCCGATTATCTGCTCAAGATTGTTATAGCCTCCTTCTACTAGTAAATTTACTAAATCTGGAGTTGGATAGGAACCTAGGCTTGCTCGAAAACCATTACCACTAGCGACAATGTTGAGTTGTTTGGCTCTTTTGAGATCACTATAAAAATTTTGTAATACACCTTGGCTGATAAATTCCACAATTTGAGTAGGCATTCCCTCATCATCAAAGGGACACCAGCATTGCTTTAAGGTCGGATCTTGCCAAAGTCTCAATTTTTTTGAGACTACTTGCTCTAGTAAATGATTGCTCCAAGGAGAGGACTTCTCTACTACATACTTGGCATTGAGCGCGCCAACAACAGTACCCCAAAGTATGGTGGAAGCATTGGGCGTAAAAATAATTGGCATTTTTCCTATAGGAGCTGGAACATTGTGATTTGCCCAGGCTAGATATTGCAAAATATTACTAACTATAGGCTGGGTATCTATTTGCTCATGGGATGATTCTCCATCATATATTCCTAAAAAATCATCTGAGCGGATCCATTCAGCTCCTAGCATATAGCTAAAAGAGCTATCACTATATTGGCAATCTAGCCCGCGCGAGTTTACTAAACGGGTTTTTTCTTTTTCCCATTCCAGATTGGCACTGCAAATAACATCTGGATAATGCTCGAGAATTAGTTCGATTGATCTTTGCCCTTGTTCTAAAAGTGTTTGAATGTTAAATTCTACTTGATCAACTTGATTATGATTTTCTTGACGATTTGTTGTAATTTCAATTTCTTCTGGGGGATTGAGCTGAGATAGACTAATGGCTTTTTCTACCAAAAGTTTAGGATCAAATTCGCCATAAGCTACCGCCACTCCAGGTGATCCATTGTGCCAAAGCCTTAGAGCAGTCCCTTCAGATTCAGCCGATTCTACTTGTTTGAGGCGGTTGGACTGAAAAGATATTGGATGAGATTGCGATTGAACCTGATAGACTTCCGCTTCTTGCGCGCCGGCTTTGAGTGCTAATTCTATTAATGCTTCTGGACTCATGGAGGATAATTGCTATTTTCTTCTATTTTACTTGGGGCAATGATTGCTCATCTATAGTTTTTTAACCAGATTCATCTCAATCCTCCCAGCTAAACCCAATAATCCGATATAAATACCGTATATTAGATGATATCATAATATTTCTACTTGATTGCAAACAAAACGGTCAAAGGTAGATGATATATTGGTTTTGGATTAAAAATTTAAAGCAGTGATCACACAAAAACAAAGATCAAAGAATTCATTGTTCTCGGGGATATCAATTCCCTGGTTTGTCACTATCAGCTACTTGTCTATATTTCTGCTATTGCCCATGGTCTCTCTTTTTATCAAGTCTCTCAATTTGGGCTTGGGAGAGTTTTGGAAAGTAGCAACTTCTCCTATTGCACTTTCAGCCTACAATGTCACATTTTTGACAGCTTTGATAGCATCTATAATTAATGGGTTTATGGGAACTATCCTTGCTTGGATCCTGGTACGCTACGATTTTCCAGGTAGAAAGTTAGTTGATGCTTTGATAGATATTCCTTTTGCTTTACCTACTTCTGTAGCTGGGTTGGTCTTAACTACAATTTATAGTCCTAATGGCTGGTTGGGACAACTCTTTGCCCCTTTGGGAATCAAGATAGCCTATACCCGTTTAGGTGTATTTGTGGCAATGCTCTTTATCTCCTTGCCTTTTGTAGTTAGAACATTGCAACCGGTTTTGGGGGAATTAGAACCCGAAGTAGAAGAAGCAGCCGCATCTTTAGGTGCCAACAGCAGACAAATTTTTTGGCGAGTGATTTTTCCTCCTCTTTTGCCGCCAATTCTCACAGGAGTGGCTTTAGGTTTTTCTCGCGCGGTAGGGGAGTTTGGTTCTATTGTGATTATTGCTTCTAATATGCCTTTTGTAGATTTAATAGCACCAGTTTTGGTTTTTCAAAAGCTAGAGCAGTATGACTATACGGGAGCTACAATTATTGGAGCAATTTTGCTTTTGACCTCTTTATTTTTTCTGTTGATTATAAATCTTCTACAGCAGTGGGGTCGTCGCTATGCCAACTAAAAGAAAATCTGTTACTTCCAAATGGCTATTGATATTTGTAGGATTAGCTTATTTATTTTTAATTCTTTTACTGCCTGCTGTTAATGTTTTTTATGAGGCATTTCATGGGGGTATTGCTAAGTTTTTAGAATCTTTTAAAGACGCTGATTTGATTCAAGCTATCCTTTTGACTGTTATAGTTGCACTGATTGCCGTGCCTTTGAATACGATTTTTGGACTTTGTGCTGCCTGGGTTCTGGCACGCAACCGATTCCCCGGAAGAGCTTTATTTTTAAGTATTTTAGATCTACCTTTTTCTGTTTCACCTATCGTAGCAGGTTTGATGCTCGTGCTTCTCTATGGTAGAAACGGCTGGTTTGGTCCAATTTTACAGCAAGCTAATATCAAAATTATCTTTGCCCTGCCGGGTATTGTCTTGGCGACAGCATTTGTCACTATGCCTTTTGTTGCTAGAGAGGTTATACCTGTTTTGGAAGAGATGGGATCTCAACAGGAAGAATCAGCTAGAATTTTAGGTGCCAATGACTGGCAAATTTTTTGGCGTATAATTGTTCCTAATATAAGACTTGCCTTAATTTATGGTGTTCTTTTGACTAACGCTAGGGCAATGGGCGAATTTGGCGCTGTGGCTGTTGTATCTGGTTCAATCCTTGGACAAACTTCAACTTTACCGATTTATGTAGAACAGGCTTACAAAGATTATCATACACAATCTGCCTTTGCTGCTGCTGTAATTCTTGCACTTTTGGGAGTCTTTACCTTAATAATTAAAGAGTTTCTTGAGCGCAAAGGACAACTACATTCTCATACCAATAAAACTAACTATTGAACTTTACCACTACTAATATGGCGATCATTGTCGAAAATGTATCTAAACAATTTGATTCCTTTACAGCTTTGGATCAAGTCAGTTTGGAAATCAAAAACGGCGCTCTTGTAGCTTTGCTTGGTCCTTCTGGTTCAGGAAAATCTACTCTCTTAAGGACAATCGCTGGATTAGAAGTTCCCGATAGTGGAAGAATCTGGTTAGCCAATGAGGACGCCACTAACAAAACTGTCGAAGAGCGCAATATAGGGTTTGTTTTTCAGCACTATGCCCTATTTAAGCATATGACAATTCGTCAAAATATTGGTTTTGGCCTGGAGATCCGCAAAATCCCCAAAAAAGCCATCCAGTCTAGGGTAAATGATTTAATGGAGCTGATCCAACTTCAAGGATTGGGTGAACGTTACCCTAATCAACTATCAGGTGGTCAACGCCAGAGAGTTGCCTTGGCTAGAGCATTGGCAGTAGAACCGGAAGTTCTCCTGTTAGATGAGCCCTTTGGCGCTCTAGATGCCAAGGTTCGCAAAGATTTGCGTGACTGGCTGCGCAAACTTCATGATGAGGTAAATGTCACCACGGTTTTTGTCACACATGACCAAGAAGAGGCAATGGAAGTTGCTGATGAAATTGTGGTGATGAACAAGGGAAAAATTGAACAGATTGGTTCACCAGCTGAAATTTATGATCATCCAGCTACTCCTTTTGTTATGAGCTTCATCGGTCCAGTTAATATCCTCAATGGTAGTTCCTGTCTACTAGAAGATCGAGGCTCTTCTGGAGATTCCAAGGTTTTTGTTCGTCCTCATGATGTCTTAGTAGAGAGAGAACAAACATCCTCAAATAGCACACCAGCTTATGTTAAACGATTGATTCATCTTGGTTGGGAAGTTCAAGTTGAGCTGAGTTTAGAAAATGGAGAAACTGTCAAAGCTGTCTTCACCAAAGCCCGTTTTCAACAATTAGAATTGGAAGTTGGTCAAAAGGTTTACGTAAGACCTAATCAAATCAAGTCTTTTGCCAGTGACTATGTAATTTGAAAGTATAAAAACTTTTATCGCAATCCTCCTAACCCGAATTAACTTTAACAAAACTTGACATTATGTCTTGCTATTTGTCTGAAGTTAAGCTAAGATTTGTGGAGTTAGTGCTGCACTTATATTATATATACTATGTCTATTGCTTTATATCCGGTTTCATCTACTAGCGATACCCTGCTAAATAATAGTATCGTTTACGCTGAAAATATCCTTCAATCTCTCTCTCAAGATAGTGGGACTTTCTACAATATTGTAAATCGCTCTTTTGGTATCAATTATGATCCTGCTCTAGCTGAAGCTATCCGCAGTCAATGGGCTAGTGGAGATTTTAGTAACCTGCCTTCTATTCAAGTTCTCTCTTCTGGGATGAATGGGGTAGCGGCTTATGGTAGTAGTACTAAT
>CAISPN010000106.1 GCA_903887375.1 uncultured cyanobacterium | reverse complement strand
GCATTGGCCAGGCTCAAGATAATTCCATAGGGCTGCACCTGGACTGCATTGACGGTATTGCCACTGACTATAAAATCAGCGGCATTTAGTACTATACCAGTATTTAGAGGGCTGCTAAAATTGAGTACCAATTGATAGCCAGTAGAGGCGTAGTTACTGCCATCTCCTGCTGCTGGATTGTACATAGCAGACATGCTGCTAGGACTATCAACAGCGACACCAAGATCGCTAAAGCTCGCTATTGCATTGCCTGATGCGTCTTGAATATTTCCACTAGTATTGGTTGATGGTGTATAGCTAACTGTAACGGTATCTTGAGTAGGAGTGCCTCCATTTCCTGTGGAAGTCAGGTCATAGTTTTGGCTATAAGCTATCGGAGTTGCCAGCTGCAGTATTAAATTACTTCCTTGGACGATTACACCCACGACAGCTACATTTGTTGTATTGCCAGCAATATCTGTATCGGTAACCGTAAATTGGCTAGGGTCTATGGGGCTATTGCCTAGAGCGGCTGCAAAGCTGATAGTCAGTAGCGAACTGTTTACCTGGGCGCTTGTTGTTGTATCGCTTGAGGTGGCTAGAGCTGGACTGGCTATAGCTGGAGCAGGTGGCCCAGAAACATGATTAAAAGATCCTTTAATATCCCATATCCAAGTAGGCTTTATACTAAGTCCAACAATGGCTGGCCCAAATTTTGCCTGTAATGCTAGAGGAAGCGTGAGAGAAATCTTGTTGCTGGGATAAGAAAGTATGACCGCTCCAACTTCTCCTCCTCTAAGGCTAAGATTGAGATACTTCTGCCCGACTACTGCTGAGAGGGTCAAAGCTTCCATCGGCGAAATCAGCGACCATTGCTCTACTGTGTTTTGTCCATATGTTCCATTAATAGCTTGCTCAGCCGGTAGCAACATACTAGCAAACACGGCTGAGGCTATAGCTGATCCTATAGTAGTCTCGCCCAAAGCAACAGGCGGGAGAAGACCATTGGCAAGTATTTTGGTACCAACACTAGCAGCCAAAGCACCTGCTGCATCTAACCCTAAATTAATTCCCAAGGAACTAGGACTAAGTGAAATCTTATTACCATAGTTAGTTTGCTTTAAGCTATAGCCAAATCCCAGTGATCCTTTGAAACCCAGCCCACCAGGAACAGGAATACCAAATTCATACCAAGGGAGTCTGGCTGAGAGCTGGGCAAAGAGTACCATTGCTTGTTTGATCGAGGTCAAACCATATTTATTGGTAAAACTGAGCTCATCTACAAATCTCAGCCCAACTTGGAAAGAAAGGCGAAATCCAGGCTCTATTGAACGGCCTACTGGGTTAAACAATGTTTTGGCAGCTTTCCCACTTAGTCGACTATAAAGGGATAGCTTTGTAGGCAATGGCTGAAATGTGGCTGAACCATAGGCTGTCAAATTAAAAGATTTTGTACCATTGGATGAAACTAATGATTGCCCATATCCAAGTACGCCGACAACTTCCAAGAATTTCGTCATAGCAGACACGAAATTTGGGCCCGTTGGACCTAGTACTGCCTGCATAAGAGATAATCTTCCATGAAAAGCCAAAGCGGCATTAAAACTAAATCCGAGGCCTTGATAACCAGTACTACTACCACTACTGCTAGCAGCAGGAGTTGCAGAAGTTGAAGAAGTTGCAGCAGGAGTAACAGTACTAGTCGAGCTAGGGAAATTTATGAAACTACTACTAGCAGCAGGATTTGGAGTGTAGCTTGCTTGAGGGTTATTATCACTTGAACTAGTATAAGAAGTGGTGGAGCTGCTAGCTAAATTATTAGAATTAAACTGAGCGCTATTGACCGAGAAGGTTTGATTGTAGAGATTAGAACCCTCTCTAACTCCTATGTTGGCCTGGTTTTGCAAATTAACCTTTTCGCCTACTAGTGCGATAGCCTGTGTCGCTGGGGCACTTTGTGTTGCAGGAATGGTTACTTCTTGAGCGGTGGGATTGAGGTTACTAACTGCGCTTGTAGGGGTTGTAGAAGTATTAGTAGTAGCTGAGGTTGATATTAGTTGGGGATTATTTAACCATTGCAGATTGTCATTCTGGTCATATTGGGCAGCAGTATAGTAAAAATTACTACTTTTAGCATCTCCCTGCTGCCAAACTACTACTAAACCAGGACTGCCACTATTGCCATTATTGATGATGGTATTGCTAGAGAGCAATTGGATATGAGTGACCTCTTGAGCTGTGGCAAATTGGGTAACAAGTTGAGTGTTTTCCCAAGTCTGGGAATTTGAATCATAGGTAGCAGTGAAGATTGCACTACTATCTGCGTCATACCAGACTATATGAGTGATGCCTTGAGCATCAGTTGTGATTGCAGATTGCCCACTAGTAAGATCTATTCCAGACATGCTCAATAATCCCCAAACAATATTATTTTTCTTCCCTTACACTCAGGATGCCCAGATTACTAAGGAATCATATCATTTTGCTTTGTTAAGTTTTATTAAGTTTTGTTAAGCGTGTTTTTAGAGCGCCTTGGATCCTATAAAAAGCGGGGGACTTTGATGGTTAATCGTACAAAAAAATCTAGCCAGCAGATTCATGCTGGACTAGATTGTTGTTTATTTATTTGGTTTTCTCTGATGCTTAAGAACTAAGCCGCCACCAACTGCCAAAGCAACTGCTAACCAGTTAGCTGGCTCAGGAACAGCACTAGAGCTGGTTTGGACACTATCTAGTAAAACTGCAGAGGTCAGAGCGCTATTGCCTTGATTGACTACAACAAATTGGAGACTGTAGGTTCCTGTAGTTGGTAAAGTATAGTTGAAAGATTCAAAAGGAGTATCTCTGAGATAACCACTACCATCATTAGATGGACCCAAAAGAGCACTACTAGTATCAGCAAGGGTAAAGAGTTTCTGAGAATTGCCATTAGTTAAGATCGCCACAGCATCATCAGCATCCTGCAAACCAGGAAAATTATTAGGATCAACTTGGGTAGTATCGTTGGTTAAGAACTTCCAGCTAAAGTTGAGGTTATCTCCAGAGTTGGCCGTGAAAGACTGTGTTAAAGCTGAACCATTAACTGCGCCAAAGATTGCATCACTAGGAGTGAGCGTTCCAGGGGTAAGTCCTAGGTCGTTTTCTAAAGTAGCAATATCAATAGAACTCTTACCAGAAACATTGAAATTGCCGTTGGTATCGGGTGAAGGGTTAGAAGAAGCATTGGTTACAATAGCTTGGTTAACGCTACCATTGACTGGACCACCAGCATAAGAGCCCTTGATACCTACATCCCCATAACTGCTCCAACTAGAAAGTCCAGCAGTAAAATTGCCGTTAGTGATTCCAGAAGCATAACTAGGAGATATGCATAAAATCGTACTGAGCACTGCTAAAGAGAGAGAGGAATTTTTCATCATATTCTCGTAAAAAGATTATGACCATATTATTGCCCATATCAGACAAACAATTTTTCCATCTTGTTTTTTTGTTTATCAAATATTATTTTTTGGAAAATTGATTCTTTCTCTCTCTACTACTAAGGGCCGTTTAAGTATTCTCATATGCATCAGTCCAATATATTCACCAATGACACCAATAAAAAATAGTTGAACTGAGGCAAGAAAGAAAAAGCCAACCATAATTGGCGCTGTTCCAACAGGGAAAGACTGCCAAAACAACAATTTTGCAACTAAATAACCTATTGCTATTAATAAACTAAGCAGAGACATAGTAAAACCGGCAACAGTAGCAACCCTCAAAGGAACTCTAGAATGGCTAGTGATTCCCAGCATAGCCTCTTCAAAATATCTAAAAAAGTTATAACTACTAATTCCTCTAGTTCTCTGTCTTTGTTGATACTGAAAAGTATAACTTTCAAAGCCTAGCTCTTCAATCAAACCTCTAAAATACGGATAAGGGTCATTAATTTGGCGTAAAATCTCAAGTACACTTTGATCATAAAGACCAAATCCCGTAAAGTTTTTACTAATTTTAATATCGGCAAGATTATCAATCAACCAATAATAAATTTGTCTAGCATAGTAAAAAAAGAAACCCTCTTTCATTGGGGTTTTAACCGCTTTGACAACCCTATAGCCTTCTTCCCATTTTTTTACAAAATCCAAAATCATCTCCGGCGGATCTTGAAGGTCAGCTACAATTGGTATGACCAGATCTCCATAGCATTGGAGCAAGCCATAATATCCAGATCTAATTGGTCCAAAATTCCTCGCATTGACAATAACCGTAACGTTTGGATCTTTTTGAGCAATATATCTTAACTGTTCTACTGTTCTATCTGTAGATGCATTGTCAATAAATATATGTTCATATTCATAATTGGTCAATTGGCTACAGACATCCTTGACTCGTAAATAAAGCTCTTCAACATTACCTTGCTCGTTGTAGCAAGGGGTCATTATACTAATTTTTTTCATAATTTTATTACCCTCGAAAGACAAATATTTTATTTAAAACAAAGGAAACCATTGCCATTGGTACTACAAGTATGGCAGAAGCGATCAGCATTTTAGTTTTATACTCAATATTTATATTGAGCGCATCAGCAATTCTTAAACCTTCAGCATTTAGCAAATAAAGGACAACATAAACACCAACAAATCTAAATAATAACTTGTTATTTTTATTTTTAAATACTAGTTTTCCTATGGTTTGAAAATTAAATAATACGCCAGCTACATATGATATTGAAAATGCCAAAAGATACTTTAAACCAATTAAAATCAGACTGGCATAAAGTAGATAACCAAATAATGTATTTAATACGCCTACCAAGAGAAATCTGATAAATGTGTGCTTTTTAATAAATTTGACAAGTTTCTGAACTGGAGAGCTATTCATCTTAATTAATAATTTTTAGAAAATCATTCATAATCTCTTTAACATCAGGCTCAAGAGGAAGAGAAACTTTCTCCATTTTTCCATCTCCATTGGTGAGTATACATGTAATTGAACTACCTTGATTTTTTTTATCTAGCTTAATCTTCTGTAAAATGCTTCCCAAGAGATTAGGATTTAGTTCTTGGTTATATGGTTCATAGTAAGGTTTAAGAAATTCCATCAAATTGTTGTAATATTCCTCACTTACCTTACCAAGTTTCCATGAAAAGAATGTGGCAGTTAACATTCCCAGGGTTACACCAATGCCGTGAGGAATTGCATAGTTGGTAGCAGATTCATAAGCATGACCAAAGGTATGACCATAATTTAGAATATTTCTTATCCCTTTATCAAATTCATCTTGTTCAATATAGATTTTCTTAATATTCAAAGCATCTATAATTAAATTCTGAATTGACATAAAATCTGATGAAAACTTTTTAAGATTGTCTTTCATTTTTTCAACATCATAACTACTATTTAATAAATTTAGCTTGATAATTTCACCCAATCCAGAACGAATTTCATCTTCTGGTAGAGTTTTTAAAAATGAGAAAACAAGATAAATTTGATGAGGTGGATAAAAAGTTCCTATTTGATTTTTATACTTTTGAATATTTATTGAACTTTTACTTCCTATACAACTATCACATTGAGCTAAAAGAGTTGTTGGAATGAGCATCCATTTGACACCCCTAAACAAAACCGAACTAATAAAACAACCAATATCCTGCATCACCCCTCCTCCAATTACTAGAAGAGTGCAGTCTTTTCTAAAACCTAATTCTAATAATCTTACAAATATTGATGTTAATTGTTCAAAAGATTTCTGTTCTTCCGTCGCCTCTAACTTCAGCATTGGATAGTTTTTCAGAATTTTTTCAATGGGATGAGAGTATAAATTAAAAACATTTTCGTCAATCAAGACAAAAACCTTATTGTCTATGACGATTTTACTTAAAGCATCTTCTAATATCTCAATAACTTCAACGCTGTACGAATGGAATTTGCTCTGAATTTCAAACATAGTTATATCACCTAAAATTAAAAAGCCTAAAGGCAAGTAAATCCACCGTCAATTAATAGTGACTGTCCAGTCATATATGAATTTTCCTTTGAAGATAAAAAGCTTACCAGTTTTGCAATCTCAGCCGGCTGTGCAAGACGTTTTATCGGGATATGTGATGAAATTTGAAGTATTTGTTCTGGTGAGTTATTTGCTACAGTTAAATCAGTTTGCACATAACCGGGACAGACTGCATTTACGAGAATTCCATATGGTGCAAGTTCAACAGCTACAGTACGAGTTAAGCCATTGAGACCAGCTTTGGTTGCTGAATATGCTCCACGAGATTCTTTGGTAACTATGCTAAAAATTGAGCTTATATTAATAATTCTGCCCCAATTTTGTTGCTTCATATAGGGTGAAAACCCCCGAATAAGTTGCATTACAGAAGTTAAATTAATCTGAATCATACTTTGCCAATCTCTATCATTAATATCTGTAATATCATTGAGAAAATTGATACCAGCATTATTGACAAGTATGTCAATTCCTGATGATTTTTCTTTGGTGATATAATTTTCAACTGAAATAGGATCCCCAAGATCTAAGATATTCCTTGAAGGTGTTATCACCTCTATACCTTGAGACTCAAGCTCTATTACTATTGCTGCACCAATGCCTCTTGATGCTCCTGTAATAAGAGCTTTAAGTTTCTTTTCTGTTGGACTTATCATAGGGGACTATTTTAAAGATTTAATAGAGTCTAGGTAACGATTTTCCATCATCTCTAGGCGAGCATCATCTTCTCTGTGGATCGCGCCATAGTAATTCTTTTTGTTTTTGAGCCAAAGAATTTCAAATTCAACCGCTTTTAGAAAAGCTTCTTCAGGATTATCAAGTGCGCCGGGACAAGCAAATACCACCTTTCTTGTTTCAAATCTATCAATATGTCCAGAGGGGAAAGCCTTGAAAAAAGGTTTCGAGTGGACAGATACTCCACCACCAACTACCACACTCAATCCAGCTGATTTGGCTTTTTGGGCCATTTGAAGAGCAATATCTAAAACTTCTTGGCTATTTATATGCTCACGAGTTAAGCCCATCGATCCAGACAAATCAACCCTGCCAACTACAATTCCATGGAGCTCTTTAATATTGGGCAAGGCCAACATTTCATCAAAATTCTTAAAAGAGGTAATAGTCTCAAGGTTGATCAGATATTCAACATCACTGGACTCTCCATCACCAAAAGCCACTTTTACTGCAGAGAGATATTTTTTCAGCGCATAAGATGTCTCTACCATTGGAGCTATGACACGTTCAACTCCTAGAGAGATAGCATCGAACATATCTTTAATAGCTTCACAGCCCCCAATTTTTAGATTTAAGCCCAGATTTGCTTTAAGACTAATTTCCTTAAGTCTCATTGCTTCTTCCATGCGGGTTCCTTCTGCTTCAAATTCGGCTTTAACTCCTGAGACGTTATACTCCTCTCTTAGCTCTGTTAGGAGTTCTACCATTCTTTTTTCTAGAAGATTCATGTTTAGTTTCGTCCTTAATAAGATAAGTTAGTTTAGGCGTCTTTGATTATATTACCCAATAATTCATCGCGATCTAAAAATGGGGAGAGATCTTCTAAGGGAGAAGAAACCATAGTCCCATCTTCAAGTCTCCTTGAAGATAATTTAGGGGCAAAGGCTTGATTGAGATCTAGAAAAACTTCACATATTTGCGCTCCATCTGATTCAATGGTATCTCGAATAGCCTGCTCTAAATCTTTATGATTGTCACATAGACGATAGGGAATTCCGTAGGCATCAGAGAGTTTGGCAAAATTAGGGAAAGTTACACCACTTTCGGGCCCACAGCCAACAATATTATCAGGGAAGAAATTTTGCTGTGTTTGCCTGATTGAATGATAGCCTTGATTGTTTAGTATGAATATTTTGATAGGTAGTTGGTATCCTGCAATTGTCTGCAGCTCTTGTAAATTCATTTGGATACTGCCATCTCCGGCAATACAAATTACCCGCTTTTTACCACTGCCAATACATGCCCCTATTGCTGCTGGTAAATCATAACCCATCGATGCGCAGCCAGAGTTCGTATAGAGGCGTTGGCCTTTTTTTATATGAGCAGCTTGAAAGGTTGTAACACAGGCTGTTCCATCTCCAGTGACCACAATCTCATCTGGAAGAAGCTGGGCAAAAAGTTTCTCACCAAAGCAGTAGGGATTGACTGGTTTTTCTGTGAGCCAATACTCTGGCAGTACAGTAGGATACTTGTTTTTACGAACTAGACACCAATCTAGCCAATTTTGATGCTCTTGGATTGGCTCAAAATTTAAGCTCAGTAAACTTGGTAAAAGATCTTTTAAATCTGCATGCACTGGCAAATCAGCCTTAACAGTTGGTTTTTGAAGTTCTAATTCATCAACATCTACAATAATTTTGTAGGCTCTTGTGGCAAAATTTTCCCAGTTGTAGCTGACTTGACGTATATTGAGCCTACTACCTAGAACAATCAATAAATCTGCGCTTTGGACAGCAAAATTTCCCGCTCTATCTCCTATGGTTCCTGGGCGTCCTACATAATAGGGGTGATCGTTCCATATAAGATCATGAGCATTCCAGGCTGTGACTATGGGTATTTGCCAAAGCTCTACAAGCTTCAAAAATTCCTCATGAGATTTACTTAAACGGACTCCAGAGCCTGCATAGATAACTGGGCGTTTAGCTTCTTTTAGCCTTGCCATAATTTGCTTAGAAACCGAATCAAGATCTTGAGTTGTATATTTAATTTGATCTTCTTGAGGATCGTAAGCTTTGAGAGTATCAGGATCGATTTTTGCTCCTTGGATGTTCATTGGAATATCTAACCAACAAGGTCCAGGTCTGCCAGAAGTAGCTAAATAGAGAGCTCGCTCAAGATGGTAACGAATAGATTGAGGATCACTTACCATCACGGCATATTTGGTGATTGGTTCAACTAGTTTGACAATATCTATCTCTTGATCTCCAAGTTGCCTCAATGGTAACCCGGTACTTCTGACAACAGTTTCCCATTTTACTTGTCCAGAAATCACAATCATGCCAATTGAATCAGTCCAAGCGCCATAGACTCCAGTGATGGCATTAGTTCCCCCAGGTCCAGTGGTAACATTAACTGCAGCAAGACGGTTTGTCAGTCGATAATAACTCTCAGCTGCCATAGCACAGGCTTGTTCATGATGGCAACAAGTGTAATCAAGTCCTTCGCAGCGTCCAAAAGCATCATTGAGATGCATTGCACCTCCACCGGTAACTAGAAAAACATCCCCAATACCATACTTGACAAGCGTTTGTGCGACGTAATCAGCAACTTTAATCATTATTATTATTAAATTAAATATTAAATGTAAGTATAGTCGATAGCATGATCGCTCAAAACAAGAGCCTTAACTTTTACTTGTTGATTGACAAGATAGGCAGGATAGATTGTTGTTATTACCATACCCTCATCTGCCCAACCTCTAGCTGGCTCATGCAGTTCAGGTGAAAATGGTTCATTTTGGTAAAAAACAAAAAGAGCTGGTGGTTCACATTGCCTAGCAGAAGCTAAAAATTGCAAACAAGAATAAATTATATTTGTAATTCGAGCTTTTAAGTGATTATCTACAAAAGCAAGAGATATTCTCTCTAAAAAACGATCACAAAGCTCTTGTGCTGATTGATCACTTAGTGTGAAAACAGTTTCGCTAAAAGCTATCTTTATACTATTAATGACATCTTTACGAGGTCTATTTGCTTCATTTTCTCCTAATGCCTGAAATAAATCATTAACCAAAGGATCTATTTGCTGCTCTTTGAGTGTTTTGTATTTCTCTATAAGAGAAAAATGCTTAGGGCGATCACTATGATAATGAGTAGAAAGATCCATTTTTGCTGAAGCTAATTCAGACAAAAGAATAGCTCGACTCTCTTCAAGCTGAATAATTTGAGTATTTTTTGCTTCAAGTTGTAACTTAAGATCTTTTATCTGTTCAGAGAGTTCAGTAAAATTTTGCTTGGCTTGTCTGAGCAAGAAGATCCCATCTTTAGTATGCTCAGTGAGTTTTTGTACATCATCTGCTTTTACTGAAATACTCTCATTAGAGCTATAGAGTAAATAGGCTAAATTTTTCAGCCATTCGTAGACATCTATGAGCCTAGCAATTTGAGCATCATTATCTTGAAACATCAAACACTCCTACAATATGGCATAGGTAGCAGAAAAACGGAGTTTGGTTTTGTAGAGCTTGTCGGTTTGCAAATCTCTAGCAATGACAGCAATTTCAGTTTTACCAAAATTCATAGAAACTTCAATTTGTCGATTTTTTTTACCAACTGTTGAGCTAATATCTACCTCTAATTCACCTAATTCCTCTACTTCAGGCTCATCAACATAGCGAGGATCATCTTTCTTGGTAGCAAAAAAGAAAAAATTTAGAGAATCTTGCTCATTAGATGTGGGAACAAAAGTATGTTTAATAACTTGATCTATATCAACACTTTCTCCTGCTTTGACAAAGCTGCAAAATCTGTTAAACATATAACGACAATTTTCTAGTTCAAAAGATGACTCAATCTTTTGCTGATCTAGATTTTCTTCAAAGGGGCGCGAGACATTGCAACCATAGGTTAGACGGGAGCGCCGCGATCTTATGCTGGCAGGGTTTAAACCAAAAGAAACCGCGCCTTCTACAATTGCTGAACCAGGCAAAGGCGGCATTATGATTTGGGACATATCAGCAAATTCATCCAGCATGCGCCTTCTGAGAACCGGTGAGCTTGAAAACCCACCGACAAGATAGATAAAATCACAACTACTCCCGTTAAGAAGGGCAAATTGCTCTTTGACTGTGCGGACTAAGCCATCTAAAACAGGCTTGAATATCGACTCCATTGTCTCTGAGCTCAAGTGGATGGTTTCATCATCGTTATTTTGGCTCATTGCCAATTTCTGCAAAACTGAAGGAAAATCGCGCGAGAGAATTTTATAAAGACGATTGGGAATCTCCAGATAGGTAATCGGTGTTTGGCTGGGTTCAAAATCACATTTTTTGCGCTCCCAATTGGCCATCAACTCTAGATAGCCAATAGGATCTTCATTTTGATAGCGCTCTAGAGCCTTGGAATCTAGCTTTTTGGCAAGATATTGACTAAATTGTTGATCTACATAGGTAGAACCATAGGCCCCGCCAGTACCTGTAGCTATTTCCTCTAAAGCTCCATTGGCCGATACTTGATGCACAGTGATATCAACCGTGCCACCTCCACAGTCAACTACCATAAAACGTTTACCAGGGGATAATTGCAATTGCATTTTTTCTTGGCAATATAGCGCTGCTGCCTCTGGCTCTAGAACCAAAACAAGACGTTCTTGATCTTCTAAATCCTCACTGATTAAACCAGCTTGAATAGCGGCAACACGCATGAGCGATTTTTCATCTTCTTTCCAAATCGCCGGCACACTCAAACACCAGAAAATCTCATGATCTTTGAGTTGCTTACTGGTAGCATTTTGCAATTCCTGTTTCAGTAAACTGCTGAGTTCACGTAGGTAATCGGCTATCAAATCCACTACCGGAAATTCTTGTCCATTGTGAGCAAGAGCAACTGGACCATCAACAGTACGCTTATTACTCTCTCGCAAAGCCATCTTAAAGGTGGGAAAGAAACTATAAGCTTTAGCCTGCTTTGATTGTTTAAGTGAGGCAAAGCGAGAGAGAGCTCCATAACCCCAAGCTTCTAGAGAGCCTTCGGCATTGTAAAGACTTTGGGTTAAGGTTTTGATATAGCTAAAAGGTTGCTTGTCCCACTGATAGCGCCCAACAATCCTTTGATCATCTCTAAAAGCGTAGGCATAACCTGAGCAGGACGTTCCAAAATCAATTGCTGCAGCAACTTTGGTCTGTTTATTCAAGTTCATTTTCTCTGTTAACTAGCGAAAGGACGATATACTCTGTAGTTGATCTGGGGAAATATGTTATCTAGCTCTTCAATTTTCTCTAGCCAAAGTAAGTCTATTGTATGGGCTTTGATATCCTCATATAGTTTAGTAAAACGAAGAACATGCGACTTGGTTCGTCTTACGGCATAGGGAACCATGGTGCCAGTACGCATAATGAAAGCCCAGTCAGAGGATTGCGCTAAGAGCAACTCTCTTGCTGCTTGATTGAGCGCGCGGACCTCTAGCTCATCACTAGGTTCTTGATGGGACAGTTCAATCATCCGCTCAGCGGCTTTATGCAAGTAAGGATAGACCCAGGCATTGGTCTCATTGAGCCAATATTCATGGAATCCCTTAAAACCCCAACTCGATTGAGCTGGTCGACATACCTGCTGGGTAGGATGCTGGCGGAGATAGTCTGCCAAGTGGGTCATTTGATAGGTCTGCTGATCATACCAAGACTTACGAAAGAGAAAATCGATAAAAGCTGGACCTTCATACCACCAATGGCCAAAAAGCTCTGCATCATAGGGTGAAACAACAATGGGAGGACGGTTCATCAAACCATGCAAATGCCTCACCTGATGTTCTCGATTACGCATAAAATCGGCCGCATGTTCGGCAGCTTTTTCTTTTGCCCAATATGGATCATAGAGTGCCTTATCGGAAAGACCAGCTTCTCTGGAGGTGATCTTATGATACTTAATACCTATATTCTTGCGCTCTCCGTTGGGCATGACATATGGCTTTATATACTCATAATCGGCTTCCCAGCCAATATCTTTGTAAAATTCACGATAGGTAGGATCACCGGGATAGCCAACTTGGGAAGACCAGACCTGTTGTGAAGATTCATGATCCCTGGCAAAGACCGCTACGCCTGTCTCGGTAAAGATAGGAGCATAGCTACCAAAACGCGGACGTGGACTGCCAAAAAGAATTCCATGGTTGTCAGTAAGGAAATAACGCAATCCGGCATCTGCCACCATTTTCTCTAGACCTTCATAGTAGGCACATTCCGGTAGCCAAATCCCTTTAGGATCGCGCCCAAAGTTTTCGCGGTAATGTTCACAAGCTACTTGAATTTGGGCCCAGACTGCTTCTGGATGCATTTTCATCAGGGGAAGATAACCATGGGTGGCCCCACAGGTAATAATCTCGAGATTATTCGTATCTAGAAATTGTTTAAAAGCCCCTACTAAATCTCCATCGTAACTTTCCCAAACCTGTCTTACATTGTCAAACTCTTGAGCATAATATTCAGACAGATAACGGATATGACCATTGTACTGGTTGTTTTTAATCTCCTGGTAAGTTAACTCTTGTAACTTGGCTAGATGTTGGTTGTAGCGCTCTTGAAGAAGAGGATCTCGCAGCATAGACACCAAAGAGGGCGTCATGCTCATGGTTATTTTGAAATCAATGCCATCTCTTTTGAGACCTTGAAAGATTTGTAAAAGTGGAATGTAAGTTTCTGTGATCGCCTCATATAGCCATTCTTCCTCTAGGACGTAGTCGCTTTCTGGATGTCTAACGAAGGGCAAATGAGCGTGAAGAACGAGGGCAATATAGCCAAGACTCATATGAGTTGCCTAAACTTTAATAGCAGGATAAGTAGTTTTGGGAAAAGTTGGTTAAACTTTATAGTATCTTAAGATTTTAGAATAAAAAGGGGCAACACAATAACAAATGTCTTTGTCCCATTCTCTATCTCCTTGGTATTCCCTTTGCTAAATCGTAATGAATTAGAACTAAACGGTTTAATTGTGATACAGCTTTTGCTGTTCGTAGACGAGCGTCCGGGTTCACAAGAAACAATAGAGAAGATCCGTTCATATTTGGACAGCTTGGACTCGCCACTTTGTCTCAATCATCTTCAGGTTATCGAAATTAAGGAGCAACCACACTTGTTGGAGCATTTTCGCTTAGTTGCTACCCCAGCGCTGATTAAGATTGCTCCTGAGCCTCGCCACACTCTAGCTGGCGGTAATCTAGTCAATCAACTAGAAAAATGGTATCCCAAGTGGATACAAGCAATCCAAGAACAAGAACATCCATCTGAAGAATTTCGAGAAGAGTTACAAGGTATTGGTTATTCAGCAGAATTATTGCGTCTGAGTGATGAGATTTTCAGGCTCAAGCAGGAAAATGAAAAGCTAGTTGAACAGTTGAACTTTAAAGATCAAGTTATGGCCATGCTGGCTCATGATCTGCGAAGCCCACTTTCAGCCGCTTCTATGGCCGTAGAAACTTTAGAAATTGCCAAACAAAACCCCAAAGGGCTCAAGGATCTGCAAATAGAGGATCAATTGTTGCAGCAGGCTCGCAATCAACTACGTATGATTAATCGCATGATCACAGATATTTTGCAGACTTCCAAAAATAAAGATTCTCAACTTTCAATGCAATGGAGTCGGCTTAATCTACAATCACTCTGCTATGAGATCATTGAGCAATATCGAGAATCAATAGCGGAAAAATCTTTGCTCTTAGAATATGATCTTCCTCAAGGTTTACCAGCAGTCTACGCCGATAGCGATCTCATCCGTCAGGTAATTATCAATCTGCTAGATAATTCTATTAAATATACACCGCTCAATGGCAAAATCAGCCTCTGCATTCTGCATCGAACTAATCAAAAAATGCAGGTAACAGTAGCTGATAATGGTCTGGGTATTCCTCAAGAAAAACAAGAATTGATTTTTGAGGGTCATTTTCGTCTGCAAAGAGACCAAGCTAAAGATGGCTATGGAATAGGACTGGCAGTCTGCCGAAAAATTATCCGAGCTCATTATGGACAGATTTGGGTAGATAGTGAGTTAGGCAAAGGTAGCTTTTTTCACTTCACCCTTCCGGTTTACCAATAGTTGTCCCTAAACTAGTGGCATTGGCTTGTTCTAAAATTGCACAGACTTCTTGCTCGCTTGTCTGGCTGAAATCTTCATACCAAAGTCCAATTGCATAAAGGTCCTTTGGGTTCTTTAGACAAACAATCTCATCTACTGTAGAGCCAAATTCTCTCCACAGTGAGGTTGGACCAACTGGTACTGCTAGGATTAACTTAGCTGGCCGCTGCGCTTTGATAATTGTGATTGCTGCGCGCATTGTCGAACCGGTTGCTATCCCACCATCAATCAAGATTACAGTGTGATCCTTGATAATAGCCCCACCAAGGTGATTACCTCTAAAGAGTTTCTCTCGGCGTGCCAATTCCTGTAATTCTCTAGAGGTAACCTCATCAATTGTTTTTTGAGAAATTCTCAAAGAAGAGATAACATCATGGTTTAGAATTTTCACGCCACCAGAGGCAATCGCCCCCATTGCCAATTCCTTATGCCCAGGTACCCCCAACTTGCGCACTAGGGCAACATCTAATGGCGCTTTGAGTTTTTTGGCTACTTCATAGGCTACTGGGACACCACCACGTGGTAAGCCTAACACTAGCAAATCAGGTAACCCAATATAGGAACTGAGCTGATTGGCTAGGAGCACTCCTGCCTCTATGCGATTTTTGAATTTGTTATGGCTATCTTTCTGCATCAACTCTCTAGCAAGGGCATAGATTAAATCTATGCCCAAGTACCTCTCAATCTAAAGCTAACTTATGTTTAGTTTGACAGCTTTGTTGCGCTGCTCTTTTTCAACCTTGGGTAAATTGAGTTTTAAAACTCCATTTCTGCATTCAGCCTTGGCTTTATCAGCTTGCACATGGGTAGGCAAGGGAATACGTCTCTCGAATTTACCATATTGAAACTCAGAGCGAACATAGCCTTTTTCTTCTGATTTAGACTCGGATTTCCGCTCTCCTTTGATGAAAATGAAATTTTCAGCTACTTCTACATCGATATCTTTAGCCTCCATTCCAGGAACTTCTAGTCGAATACAGATAGCATCATCAGCATCTTCTAATTCGGCTGAAGGAACAAAGTTCAACGCCTTAGCAGCAAGAGAACCCCCACCATCTCCAGGCATCATTCGCTCAAATAGACGATTCATTTCTCGATGCAGATAGTCCATGCTGCGAAATGGCTCCCATGTTGCGATTTCTTCAATGGGTTCACGCTTTAAAATGGCCATAATTTTTTCTCCAAACAAATATATTTATACTTTCTCCATGCTAGATTATTTTTTCATTTTTTTATGACATTTTTTAT
>CAISPN010000105.1 GCA_903887375.1 uncultured cyanobacterium | reverse complement strand
GGTTTAACAGCCAGTCAGTTAACAAGTGCAGCAAACTTACAAGGTGTTAATCTATCTGGTGATAACCTAGCCGGTTTCAACTTAGCTGGTATTAATCTAAGTGGTGCAAACTTAACTGGTACAAATTTAACCGGTGCCAATTTAAACAATGTAAATCTTTCAGGAGTTACAGGTTTAACAGCCAGTCAGTTAACAAGTGCAGCAAACTTACAAGGTGTTAATCTATCTGGTGATAACCTAGCCGGTTTCAACTTAGCTGGTATTAATCTAAGTGGTGCAAACTTAACTGGTACAAATTTGACTGGCACAAACTTAGCTGGTACAAAATTGATTGGTGTTATAGGTTTAACACCTAGTCAGTTAAAAAGTTCTGTAGGGGTTTGTGATACCCCTAGCTATACCAGCAGTCCAGTTACTCTGAGCTATATAGATACTCCTGCAAATGACACTTTTTTGAGCTCTGCAGGAACTATCACAGCTACTGATGCTGAGGGTACTGCCGTAACCTATGGAATCTTTGGGGTCAGTGATACTAATGGAATTTCAACTGCAGTTGGTAATTATGGTACTTTAACAATCAACAACAGTACCGGCGGCTATATCTACCAACCAAATAATCTAAATACCTTAACTATTGGAAACTACATAGATACTTTTACTGTAAGCAGTACTAACAACGGCTCGCCTGCAGCTAATCAGAGTTTTACCGTAAATATCACTAGTACCAATAATATCATCGACAACTTTGGCAATATTAAAAACCCCGGTGGCGCTACGTTGAATAATCCAGGTATCATAATCAATGAAAACATTGGTATTATTGTCAACACTGGGACTCTTGTCAACGCCAGTGGGAAAAGTTTTAATAACTTTGGTCTAATGGTAAATAACAGTGGAGGAAATTTCAACAATTCTGGAATTCTTAACAATAATAGTAATAGTATTTTGCTCAATAACGGCACCATTACTAATAATACTGGTGCTTCCTTCAACGAAAATGGTGTACTAGCAGGCTCTGGAACCTACATTGGCAATTTAACTTTAAGTGCTGGTGCTGCAATTTCTCCAGGAGGATCCGTGACAGGAAGTACTTATACTGATACTAACGGAAGTTTTTTGGTTAATGGCAGTCTGACTCTAAGTGGAGGTACGCTCAATTGCTCAATATCAGGTATTAACGCTAATGAGCATGACAGTCTTATGGTGTCATCAACAGCTAATATGAGCAGCGGCAAAATCGTTTTTTCTATTAACAATATCAGTAATATCAACAGTGAGATCAGTGTAGGACAATCAATTTCGATTCCAATTCTTACTGCTACTGCTGGCTTGACTCTATCGAGTAGTTTTATTGGCAATACTATTGCCCCAGCTAGTACTACTAATGATGTATTTAAGGTTGTCAAGTCCGGTAATACGTTATGTCTCAATGTTGCTCATGTTCACTAAAACAGCTATGACCAACAGTAAATCTAATTATCTATAAAATAGTGAATATAAAAATAGTACCCTTAGCCTTATTCATTCAGTTGCTGATTTCAAGTGGTCCAGTATATGCAACTTTACCTTGGAATATACACGCAGATGTATCAGGTGCTGGGAATCTTGATGCTTATATTATAACTGATGGATCGGGCACTCCGCAGGCAGATACCCCATATACAATTAATAGTATTACTGGCACTTTTACCACTAATTCCGGGCAAATTCAGACGATCACTGGGTTATCTGATTTTCAAGGTGGTGGCGCTAATACTATAGAGTGGGATGGCACTAACTCCTCACCAATCATAGTTACAGGAAACGGCTTTTCCTTTGTTACTGACTCAGAGGATAGTTACAACATTTATCAAAATTCAACATCAGGAACAGAATATGCACCAGCAACAACTGCTAACATATCTTTTGATCTTTTTGATATACATTACTCTCAAATTAAAATTAAAGATATACCTTTTGAGTTTAATCCGCTCCAAGGAGTCGCCCTTGGGCTGCCATTATTCATCGGCTTAAGAATCCTGAAAAAAAGAGTCAAGCATAAGTCCAACAAAGCTTCTAAGCGACGGGGGGACCTTGATATCTAAACTTTCTTTGTAACTAATCAGGCTTAAAAAAAGTGAAGGTTTTTGGCACAGAGCTAAAAAATCAGGCAATACCCTGATAATCCTTCTGTACTTTATGGATCGGATATCCCCTGGACATAGTTGGCGAGAAAAACTAATCTCGGTTATTAAAAATGATACTAGTCCCATAACCTCTATAGATTGCATTTCTGCTATGGATTTTCCCGAAAATTGGACCCAATCTCCCCTCTGGCAGGTTAATTCTGTATAACCTTTCTCTGCTAACCAAGCTATAAGGATTCTTCCGATAGTCATTGATCATTCTCAAAAAGCCTTGAACAAGCTACCCTTTCCAAAGCCTTTAGGGGTGAATTAGTTCCAGTGTTGGACATTTACCAATAGCCCTAGCCGCGATTGAGACTTATGGCGTGGAACTAAAATTATGAAGACAACAGATGAAATTTTACAAATTTTAAGGAGTCAAAAAAACTCATTATTAGAAAAATATCAAATTACAGATCTAGGTGATTATCTAAGCCAAGTTTTCTCAATCAAAGGGGAGACAAAAAATCTTAACTAGAGATTTGATTTTCTGCTGAAAGAATCAATTTTCTTCTTTCATCGATAAACTGGCTAATTTCAATAGCAAATCTGGGTTGATTTTGGCTTAGATAGGAAATAGCTTCTGGAGTAATGGTGATAGCACTGACGGTTTTTTGTACTGTTGCCGATACAGCACTGGGACTATCGGGAAAGAAAACCATCTCACCGAGAAAATCGCCCTCAGATAATTCAGTGAGTTCTTTTTGCTGTCCATAGCGATCATTGGTAAAAAGGGTAGCTTTACCAGCAAGAATTATAAAAAATGCCTTATCAAATAAGCCTATTTCAACTATATTTTCACCCATACCAAAGAGCTCAATAGTCGTGTTGTTGGTCAAATAAATTAAAGTTGCCTTATCTAGACGAGAAAATATTGACTGTGAGCAGAGAATTTTACTGATTTGATCATGAGAGCTATTAGTTCTTTTGGGTAAACGATCAATTTTATATTCTATTTTGTCAGGAAAAGGTATATGAAATGAATTGCGATGGATCGCATAGTACAGCCTGCTACTAAAAATATCTTGGATATTTTCATAGATTTCATAATCTTTAATAAAAAAACGAATCTCATATTCAATATGAGTATTTTTAAATAATTTAGGAGCAACTTCAGGTCCAGGATTTCGCTCAATTTCTTCTATAGAATGGGCTACTTCTAAGAGAGTTTTTTCTACTAGATCTGGATGCTCTTCATAGGAAAATGGAAATTTTAATCTTAGTAGATATAGAGGATTTAGTAAATTGTAATTAAAGATATTTGCCTTACCTAAAAATCCATTAGGAATAATTACAGCATCACAATCGGTGGTTTTAAGTCTCACCGCTCTCCAGTTAATTTCAATTACCTGACCAGTTAAATCTCCAACTTTGATCCAGTCTCCTACTTTAAAAGGACTTTCGATGATTAACAAAAAACCAGAAACTAAATTACTCAGAGTATCCTGTAATGCCAAGGCCATTACTAGAGAACCAACTCCTAGTGCTCCTAGTATTTTGGTTAGATCTAGGCTCCACATTTTTGAGAGTATGTAGCCCAGCAAACCTATGACAACAGTTGTACGGATAAACTGCAAAAGTATATTAGAAATGTTAATCTGCCATGTTCGCTCCTTTTTATTCCTGATCAAAACTGCGCTCAGCAGCAGAAGAGTCGCGTAGAGTATAGTTAGCCAAAATAGGGTTCCAAATACCCTTGCTAGAAGTCTATCGGAAGTAACATATAAAAAATATTTCAGAACTATATAGAATACAAGCGATGGCAATACTAGATTGCGCAAGGCAGAAAAGAACCTAGCTAAAGGATTACCACGTTGCTGGCATTGTTCAATTATTTCGCTAAGTAGAACTACCAACAGAGGAACACCAAGAATTATAAGAATTCCTTTAACTAGCAATACATTTTGGTACATGCTTTATTCTCCTTTGGGGGAAAAATAATCTTCATCATCCAAGTCTAAGCCGAAGGTCAGATCGCTAATCAAACTGCTAAGCCCTGTCTTACCCAGAATCCATGTATTTATGCTGGGTTCACCATTTTCTAGGTTAATTGGTTTGTGCGGTTCAAATTTAAAAAGATCTTGCACAAATTCATAAACCTCATTAGTTACTAAAATCGTATTAGCTTCTGCCAAGTGAGCTAATCTATGAGCATAATAAATTGGCTCTCCATAGAGATCATAGCTAAGCTTTTTCTCACCAACTAAGGCTGTGGTAACTGAGCCAGTATGAATACCAACTTTAAGTGTGAAGTTAAAATGATGTTTATTGAGAGTATCTCTAGAAAACTTTAAAACATCTTGGGCAAATTCTACAGTGCGTCTATGATGATCCATTCTCGCTTTAGTTAGCCCGCAAGCGGCAATATAGACTCCATTAAAACAACTGAGCCTTTCAATTTCAGCTTTCTCAGCCCGGTTATCTATCATAGTAATTAGATCTTTATAGCCCTCAATCCAAGAAAAAGTGTCCTGTTTGAGATTGCCAATTTCAATAACTAATACCGTTACCTGCTGAAATTGCTCAATGATATGATTATCGCCTTTGCGCCAACGATCAATAACAGTTTTAGGCATAATATTGACTAAAAGAGTTTCGTTTTCTTGTTCTTTAGATTTGATAATTTCGTTTTTTTGATAAACTTGCCCTATTAAATGATTAAATTTTTTAGCAAGCTCTCCTGTTTCATCAGGTGAATTTATCTCAATCTGGCTAGCTAAATCTCCAGATTCAGATCTATTTAACTTATAAAGCAAAGCCTTGATTGGTCTGATAAAACGCTCTGAGGCAATAGTAGAAAAAAGACTTAATAAGGCAACCAAGATAATTCCACAAAGTAGCAGAAAACCCAATAAAGAGCGTAAAGGAGCATTAGCTTCAAAAAGATCCATTTCAGAGACAATTCCCCAGTTCACTCCTGCGACATTAAGTGGAGCATATGAGCTTATTACATCTGAGCCTTTATAGCTTTTGACAATTTCAGTTCCCAATTCACCTTGAAGAGATCTTCTGGCATTTTCAGTCTCTATTGGTTGAAGCAGTAAAGTAGTTTGGTTTCGCGCGATGGCATTGATAATACTAGGTCGTATCCTATTTTGTCGAAGTATTTTGAGAAAACCAGCAGGATTTTCTAGAAAAAATCGATTGGCCGAGCGAGGTCTAAGATCATCACCTACTATAAAGGTCTCACCACTACTACCTAATCCATCTTCTTTCCAATTTATTTTATTAGCTAGTATTTGATTGATCTGATCAGCAGAAATTCTTACAGCAAGAATACCAATTCTTTTATTTCCTTGATAAATAGAGCCGGCTATAAATGCAGCAGGAGAATTGTAAGAAGCCGGATAAAAACTAAAATCAGTCAGTTCGACAACTCCTTGAACTTTTTTGCTACGTATATCTTTAAAAACTTGGGCTAGGTTAGTATTGTTGTAGGGACCTGTAAAAAGATTACTAGCAAAATCAGTTTTTTTGGCTACACTATAGACTACATCTCCACTGTCAGGATCAATCAAGAATAAATCAGAATAGTCAAGTTTTTTGATGATGTCACGAAACTTTTTTTGATAGAGATTGTAAGCTTTGCCATAATTGCTCTTTTCATTAGAGAGCAACATATCAGATCTTTTTTCTACTGGCTCAGTATTATTGGCAATGTAGTAATACTGTAGGTAGCGAGCTGGATTGCTAGTTGGATAATAGGAATTAACTACTAAATTTCCTTCAATACTTTTGGCTAGACGCGGAGCAAATTGATTTTTATAGTAATTGTCGATGGCTTGATCTTGGGAAACTGAGATTGTCTGTTTTTGTAGATCATTATATCCCTGCTTAAACTGATTTATGGCTTCTATTACATCTTGCTCTTGGCAAAGTCCTTCTACCTGTTTGGTCAAATTATTGAAATAATCTTCAACTTGTTTGCCTTTAGAATAGCGAACACTATTGACATGTCCAAAAGTCTGCTCTATGAGAAGTTCATTAGCTTTGATCAAACTGAGATAGCCTATTGTTAAAAGGGAAATCAAACTGACAATCAAAAGCATGATTTGCAGTTTAGATTTAATGCTGAAACGATTGATTCCAAACATTGTTGACCCCAAAATTTTTAAAATTAAGCACCGTTAACCTTCTATAATACGCTGAGCTAGTTCACGAAATTTCTCTGTAACTGAATGCTGCGGATACTTCAGGCAGAATACCCCTTCACTGGCAAGCTGTATTACCTCTTCTGAGAGAGGAAAAACTGCAGCTACTTCTTCTTTATAGGTTTGCTCTACTTTTTCTTTGAGGGATTCAAGATTGAGCTTAGTATGTGCTTTATTAATTGTCAAAAGCATTTTTTTAACCTTCAACTGCCTAGCTACATCTATGGTGACAGCGGTGCCTTGATAGTCCTGCTTATCGGGCCTGAGAATTAAGATCAAGATATGTGAAATAGCAATTGAGAGAAAAGTTTCCCTAGAAAGTCCAGGGTGAGTATCAATAAAGAGATAATCCAACTGTAAGGCTTTTACCAGAGAGCGAAATCCATCATTTAAGAGCTTGACATCATAGCCATTTTTAAGAATGCGCGCTATATCATCAGCTTTGACGCTAGAGGGAACCAAAAATAATTTACCTTCTCCTTCTAGAGCAATATTTTTGCTGACATCATAAGCTGCATTTTCAATCAAATCTTCACCCCAGAGAAAATTGTTCAGGGTCTTGTCAGTATCATCTGCCTCCAAGCCAAAAAGATTGTGAATTCCTGGTGATGGAATATCCGTATCTACAACACCTACACGGTAGCCCTGTAGGGCAATGCTAGTCGCTAGATTGGCAGTAATGTTAGATTTACCGGTACCACCACGATAGGAATGAATGGAAATAACTTTTGGCATTGGGATTTAGGAGATATTTATTAAAAAAAATAGTTTAGCATTAATAATTTTTATCTATTGCCAGAATTTATCTAGATCCACTCCTGCTATTTCCTGTTTGATCTCTTGAAAAAAAGAGCTTCCAGTGAGCATATTGACTTCTTCTTCTCTCTTTTTTTGATCAATTTCGATTTCGATTTTGAGTTCCTCACCAGAGAAATTATTCTTGGGTTTGATTTGGTTACGTATTCTAGCTTGGACAACTGCTAAGTTAAATGGTTTAGCAATATAATCAGCCGCCCCCAATTCAAAGCCCTTGGTTTCATCAGAAGCATCAGTATGGGCAGTGATAAAAATAATTGGAATAGCCCCAGTGAGGGTATCGTTTTTTAGACGGGCACAAACTTCATAACCATCCATCCCAGGCATGCTGATATCCAGCAGGATCAAATCAGGCAGACCAGTTATGGCAGCTTTTAGTCCCTGTTCACCATTAGTAGCCACCATGATTTTATATTCATCTTTTAGCAAGCCGTTGAGTGTATTTAGATTAAAACGCTCATCATCTATGATGAGGATCTTTAGTTTTTCTGGGGAAGTTGAAACTTCGTTCATGAAATTACCTGACGCAGTTGTTTTAGTTTAGCAAGGGCAGATTCAAATTCAAAATTGGCAGCTTCTTCAGCAATAAGAACGGTTAAATCCAGATCACCGTTAAGCGCAGCGGCAAGCTCATCAGCCTTATTGCCGGCCTCGGGATCCATTTCTTCTAGTAATTTTTCTAATTCATCACAAAGAGCCAGGGCATTATCTGAAGATATCTTAGCTGGTTTTGTAACTGTATTAGAACTATGCCACCTGGCCAAGCCTTCCATCACTGGATTGAGCTCAGCTTCTAAAGCTTTTACCAGAGCAGAAATATCAACATCTTCATTGTGTTTTAGAACCCTTTCTAATTCAGCTGCTTGAAATCGCAAAGACATCGCCCCAAGAGCGTGAGAGACTCCTTTGAGTGTATGAGCTAATCTTTCTGCTGTGGCAAAATCTTTTTGCTCTATACTGCTAGCAATAGTTGCACAATCACCAACATGATCATGTAGAAAATCAATCAACAGTTTTTGCAGTAATTTGCGATTATCACCTATATTGGCTAAAGCTTGGGGAATATCAATGCCATGGAGTTCTTCTGGCAATTCTATAACTATATTCTCCTCAATTTGTTTGCTATTGTTATCAACAATAGGTTGATAATTTCCAGGCTCAATCCATTTAACCAAAGTTGAAAAGAGCTCACGGGCTACTATTGGCTTTGCAATGTGATCGTTCATGCCTACTTGAGAGGCTTTAGCCCTATCTTCAGACAATACATTAGCGGTCATAGCTAGAACTGGTAGGTCTTTCCATGCCGGCTCTTTGCGAATCTCCACAGTGGCAGTATAGCCATCCATAATGGGCATTTGAACATCCATCAAGACACAGTCATATTGACGCTTTCGCAAAAGCTCTAGGGCTTCTAAACCGTTGTTGGCTATCTCAACCAAGAGACCAGCTTGCGATAGTATTTCAGTTGCAACCTGTTGATTGATTAGATTGTCCTCGGCAAGTAAGATCCTGGCTCCTTTGATTGGTTCAATCGCCTGTAGGTCTAATTCTCGATCAAACCTGTGGCGGCTCTGTCTGGGGTGGCCAAATACTTCCATAACTACATCGAGTAAAAGTGAAGCGTTGACCGGTTTAGCCAGCAGTTCATCAAAATCTTTACGATACAGTCCTTCTTCCCCAGCTAGCCTACTGGCAGCAGTCACCAGAATCACCCTTGGAATGACCTTGAGCCCCAACTCATGCTTGATCTTGTGGGTTGCCGTGATCCCATCCATACTGGGCATGCGATAATCCATCAGAACTAGTCTATATGGATCAAGATCATCAGCAGAAAGTAATTTCTCAAAAGCCTGCTCAGGACTATTGCAGGTTTCAGCTCTAAAGGAGAACTGCTCTAATTGAGCTTTGAAAATTTCCAAAGCATGAGGATTATCATCAACTACCAAAGTTTTCAAGCTGCAAAGATCATCTAAGATTCTGGGAATTTCCTTTTGATCCTCGCTGGCTAGCTGGAAATTTGCCTCGAATGAAACTTTAGTGCCAACACCTGGCTCGCTCTCAATCCATATTTGTCCACCCATCATCTCTACTAGTTGGCGAGATATGGTCAATCCCAATCCGGTTCCACCGTATCTGCGAGTAACAGATTCATCAGCTTGTGAGAAAGGTTTAAATAGTTTAGACATCTGCTCTTGGGTAATACCAACTCCAGAATCGCTCACCGAAAAGCGCAAAGTGACATTTTGCCCATTGATCTCTACCAATTCAGTAGAAACAATGATATCCCCCGATTCAGTGAACTTTTTAGCATTGTTGGTCAGGTTAGTGAGCACCTGTGAGAGCCTCAAGGGATCGCCAATGAGCTTTACGGGAACTTCAGGATTGCGCCAGAAAAGTAATTCTAATCCCTTTTCTTCTATCTGGATGGTCATCAATGAGGAGAGATCATCTAGTACATTATCTAGGCTAAAAGGAATAGATTCCAATTGCAGCTTACCTGATTGGATTTTGGTCAAATCTAGGATATCGTTGATAAGTCCTAGCAGAGAATTGGCTGCAACATGGACTTTGGTGAGGTAATCCTGTTGGCGAGGGTTTAAAGATGTGCGCAAAGCCAAATCTGTTAGCCCGATAATGGCATTCATCGGAGTGCGGATTTCATGGCTCATATTAGCTAAAAAGTTGCTAGTGGCTCTAGCAGAGTTTTCAGCTTCGATCTTGGCTTGTTTTAAATTCCGTTCTAATTTTTTGCGCAGAGTAACTTCACGGGCAACACCAAGTACACCTGACAATTTACCATCATCATCTATTACAGGAACCTTGATAGTTTCAAAAAGTCCCTTATAGCCTCCCCAAGCAAATGTCAGCTCTTCTTCATTGATACTTGGGCTTCCCTTGGCAATTGCCTTTTGATCATTTTCTCTAAAGAAATCCGCCAATTCTTTGCTGACGAAATCATAATCACTCTTGCCCAAAATATCAGCTTGACGGGCTCCAAAAAATTGCTCAAATACGGGATTGCAAGCTAAATAGACTCCATCAGTATCTTTTAGCCAAATTAAATCAGGTATTGTTTGTACCAATGTATGCATCAAGATTTCACGTTTAGATAAAGCTTGAAGTGTACGAGTATGCTCAATGGCAATTCCAGCCAATCTAGCCGCTTGTTCAATCAAGTCTATATCACTCTCATTGGGGGTATGGGGAGTACTATGATATATAGCAAATGTACCGAATATTTCTCCCTTGGAAGATCTAACAGGCTCAGACCAGCAAGCGGCCAAACCAGCTTTGGCTGCTAATTCCTTATATGGCGCCCAATAGGGATGGGTTTGAATATCTGAGACTATCACCCGCTCACCTAAAAATGATGCCGTGCCACAAGAGCCAACTCCAAGGCCAATTTGGATCCCATCGATAGCTTGATTATAAAAATCTGGCAAACTTGGGGCTATGCCATCTCCAAGATGTTGTCTATCAGAGCTGAGCATTAAAAGACTACAGAGTGAGGTAGGGGCTACCTCTTCTACGCCATAAACCAGGGCTTTAAGAATAGAAGAAAGAGAATCATTGCCGGCAATACGACTTAAAATTTTCCCACGGAGATTATCATATGATTCTGCTCTTCTGCGATTGGTAATATCTTGGCGCAATATTACAAAATGGGATGTACCATCAAGCGGAGAAATTGTCACTTCATCAATGCGAAAATGACCCCGTTCATCCGTCATTATGTGATCGCCGCGAAAAATTTGACCAGAGCAGAGTACTTCAAGGATTGAGCTGCTCTGCTCCTGGCTCCATATTTTTTCTAGCCAACAGCTGAGCTCTTTTTGATCAATACTTTTTGCTTTGTGGTAGTACATATCTTGCACACTGGTTGATTTGTATTAAATTTTACTTTATTAGATTTAGATATATATTATTAAGTTTAAGGCAAGTTTTGAAATTTGTTTATAAGTAGCATATATGAAACTAAAAAATGAAGTTTTGATCTGGAAATTAATCTCTTTAGTTGCATTTGGAATGTTACTAGCAGGAGGACTATGGTGGTTAAAGCAAAAATCGACTTGGGATCAACAAAATACATTTCCAGATATCTCATCTGTACATCTAACCTCTGATAAAGGTATAGATTACTCTAAACTTCGTAGTGAGTTGCAAAACCATAATTTGCAAGGCGCCGATCAGATTACTATCGAAGTACTGCTTAAGGCTTTTGGTCCCAAATCTTACACCACAGGCCATGTCAATTCCCAAGAAGCCCAATTTCCACCATGTCGGGATATACAAACAGTTGATAAGCTCTGGTTAGCAGCCAGCAAAGGTTTACTCGGTTTTAGTGCCCAACAAGAGGTATTCAGGCAAGCCGCGGGGGACTACCGATTAGCCTACAACAAGTTGCAATGGCAAAGGCCAGGTGGCGAATGGTTAATTCAATATAACTATGACGGACATAGGGAGCGTTTTAAACCTGGTTATGAGCCTGACTATGGCAATCCCGATAAAGGACATTTACCCACAATTGAAAGAGGCTATAACTTTAGATATAGTATCAATGATGCTTTAGCAAGATGTGGCATCAAGTGATTATTTGCTAGCAAAGGTTTGCTCAATCCATTCCCACTCAATATCAACTAAATAATCTACTGCTCGAACGGTAATTTTAGACTCTATATTTAGTCTTTTTATAATAATAATTTGCTAATATTTATAGCTGAAAGATAGCTAGAATAACACTGTTAGTGAGCAAACTCTAGCTAATTTGAAATTTATGAATGTTTTACTTATTTGGCCAGTTCTGCCTAATTCTTTTTGGTCTTATCAAGAGACTCTTGATATAGCTGGTATAAGTTCTACTAATCCCCCACTTGGTCTGATTACTATAGCGGCAATGTTACCAGAAAACTGGCAAATCAGATTTAGTGATCGCAATGTCCAATCTGAGAGTCAAGATGATTGGCAATGGTGTGATATGGTCATTATTTCGGCAATGATTATCCAGAAAAAGGATTTTTGCCTGCTTATTGAAAAAGCCATATCACTTGGTAAAAAAGTAGCTGTTGGAGGACCTTACCCTACATCCTATCCTGAAGTATCCCTAAAAGTCGGTGCCCATTATCTAATTCTAGATGAAGGTGAGTATACAGTCCCAATGTTTATTGCGGCTCTCTCTAGGGGAGAAGAAAAAGGGGTATTTCGCTCCAGTGAGAAGCCTGATATCACTCAGACACCTATACCAAGATTTGATCTATTAAATCTTAATGCCTATCTAGCTATCACGGTACAGTTTTCACGCGGTTGCCCTTTTCAATGTGAATTCTGTGACATTATTAACCTATATGGACGTAAACCACGTACTAAAACTCCTGAACAAATGTTAGTTGAGTTTGACGTACTTTACAAATTAGGTTGGCACCGTTATGTTTTTGTCGTGGATGACAACTTTATCGGTAACAAGCGCAATGCCAAAATCTTTCTACGTGCATTGATTCCTTGGATGGAACAGCGCAATTATCCTTTCATCTTACTTACAGAAGCCTCTCTCAATCTGGCCGAAGATGATGAACTCATTGAGTTAATGGTTAAAGCTGGTTTTACCCTGGTGTTTATGGGGATTGAAACTCCTGATACTGATAGTCTGCTGGGAATCAACAAGTTTCAAAATACCCGTCAAGCGCTGATTGAATCCTGTCATAAAATTACCCGCATGGGTTTGGGAATTATGTCAGGTTTTATTATCGGCTTTGATCATGAAAAAGCTGGAGCCGGAGAGCGCATTGTATCTTTTATTGAAGATGCGGCAATACCTCAATGTCAATTTTCTATATTGCAGGCTTTGAAAAATACAGCTATGTGGGAGCGCCTCAATCAAGAGGAAAGATTAGTAGATGGACTAGGGACTATTCACCAAGGCGCAATCATGAACTTTGTCCCTACTAGACCAGTAGAGCAAATCGTTGAAGAATATATAGCTGCCTTCTGGCAAATTTATGAACCAATGCCCTTTCTCAAGCGAACCTTTAAGCATTACATGATGATGAACGGTTGGCGTGGTAAAAGCAGCAGGCCAATCACTGCAACAGAATGGAGACTTTTTAGTACTCTTTGCTGGAGACAGGGTTTGTTGCGCTCAACCCGCTTCAGATTTTGGTGGCAACTGTTAACAATCATGTTGCTCAAACCAAAATTAACTTTTGACTATTTAGTAACTTTAGGAGTGGGAGAGCACTTTTTCCATTTTCGTCACGAAGTGCGCCAACAGCTATTGAGTCAATTGGCACAGATCAAAGAAGAGGAACATTCATCAGTTGCTTTGGCTAAATTTTAAGACTGAGTTTGAGGTTGGAATTTGAATAGGGAATAGACTACATTGCGACGAATATCGATCATCATCTCCAAAAACATCTGATAGCCTTCTTGTTTATATTCAATCAAAGGATCTAGCTGCGCATATCCCCTGAGCCCAATTGATTCTTTGAGAGCTTCCATCGCCTGAAGGTGCTCTTTCCAGAGAGTATCTATCTGATTGAGGATAAAGAACCTTTCAGCATCGCGCATCAGTCCTGGTCTAACGCGGTCAATATCTACCTCTTTTTTCTCATAAGCTTGGCGTACCTCTTCATGCAGGAAATTTTTGATTTCACTGACCTGCATATCCTGTACATCATTGACGCTTAGATCTTCCAAAAGATAGATAAATTCTTTAGCTTTATTGAGCATTCCTTCGAGGTTCCATTCCTCCGAAGGTAAATCAGGATTGATATAAGCATCAACTATTTCATCTGTTGTCTTTTCAGCATATTGCAGGACCTGTTCTTTGAGGTCTAAACCTTCTAGAACTCTTCGACGCTCAGCATAGATAGCCTTACGTTGGTTATTCATGACCTCATCATATTCAAAGACTTGTTTGCGAGTGTCATAGTAAAAAGTCTCTACTTTCTTTTGCGCGCCTTCAAGTGAGCGGGTGAGCATCTTGGATTCAATCGGCATATCCTCTTCAACGCGGAAGGCATTCATTAATCCAGCTACCCTATCTCCACCAAAAATTCTCAGTAGATTATCTTCTAGACTTAAAAAGAACTTAGTAGATCCTGGATCACCTTGTCGAGCTGCCCTTCCTCTGAGCTGGTTATCTATCCTTCTGGATTCATGGCGTTCAGTTCCTATCACATGCAGTCCACCCGAGGTAACAACATCATCGTGTTCACGATCTGTAAAGACTTCATATTCGCTGCGGATTACCTTATAAACTTCACGTAATCTGGTGATCACAGGATCTTCAGTAGGAGCTTTTTCAGCAGCGATTGCTATTTTTTCATCTGCCTCCAATTCCGACAGGCTCTGCAATCCATATTGCTCGACTGCAAATTTGACAGCATCTTTAAGCATCTGCTCCGTTTTAGAAGAAAGTTCAGTGGGAAACAGCCCACTAGAAGTTGCCCGCCAGCTTTTGCCCTTAGCCTTATTTTTTCCAAAACCTTGAGCATTGGGGCGCTCTTGCTTATTAACCGCAAAAGGGCTATCTCCTTCTGGCTGAACGATTTGCGGCATGAAGTATTCCCTAATTTTTAGGCGAGACATATAGTCAGCATTACCGCCTAGGATAATATCTGTACCTCTTCCAGCCATGTTGGTGGCAATAGTCACTGTTCCTTTTCTGCCAGCTTGAGCGACAATTTCTGATTCTCTTTCTACATTTTCAGGTTTAGCATTGAGAATATTATGAGAAATTTTCTTGTGATTTAGGTATTGAGAGAGAATTTCTGATTTTTCAACACTAGTTGTACCAACTAATATAGGACGACCTTGTTGATAGAGTACTTCACATTCATCAGCTATGGCCTGCCATTTAGCTTTTTCATTTTTGTAAACTACATCAGAGAGATCTTCTCTTCTCGATGGACGATTGGTTGGGATAATCGTCACTTGTAAATTGTAAACTTTCTCCAGTTCAGTTTCTTCCGTCTTAGCGGTTCCGGTCATTCCACCGAGTTTGGGATAGAGCAGAAAGAAGTTTTGATAGGTGATAGTAGCTAGAGTTTGGGTTTCTTTTTGAACTTCTACTCTTTCTTTGGCTTCTATTGCCTGGTGAAGTCCATCACTCCAGCGGCGCCCGGGCATTACCCTACCTGTAAATTCATCTACAATAACCACCTCGCCGCCGCGGACTATGTAATTGACATCCTTGATGTAGAGTTCCTTGGCCTTGATAGCGTTAAAAATATAGTGAGCCCAAGGATTTTCTGTTTCATAAAGATCGCTAACGCCGAGAAGCTTCTCAGCATTTTTAAAGCCCTCATCTGTCATCAGGACATTACGAGCTTTTTCATCTACCTCGTAATCTCTACCATCTCCTTCGGTAATTTGTTTGGTGAGTTGATTGGCAATCTCAGAAGCCAAAGTGTATTTTTCACTTGATTCATCTACTTGGCCTGAAATAATTAAAGGGGTTCTAGCTTCATCTATTAAAACTGAATCTACCTCGTCAATGATGCAGTAGTTGAAGGGTCTTTGCACTACCTCGGCCATAGAGGTAGCCATATTATCTCTGAGATAGTCAAAACCAAGTTCGCTGTTAGTGGTATAGGTGATGTCACAAGCGTAGTTTTTCTTGCGCTCAGCTGGGCTCATCCCCTGTTGAATCAGTCCAACAGAAAGGCCTAAGAATTTATGTACTTGCCCCATCCATTCCGCATCACGCCGGGCCAGATAATCGTTAACTGTGACTACATGTACACCTAATCCAGTGAGTCCATTGAGATAAGCGGGTAAGGTAGAAACTAGCGTTTTTCCTTCTCCGGTTTTCATTTCGGCAATTTGTCCTTTATGGAGAACCATGCCGCCTAACATCTGGACATCAAAGTGACGCATGCCCAATACCCTTTTGCCCGCCTCTCTTACAATGGCAAAAGCCTCAGGCAGAATCTCTTCTAATATATCTTCTCTGTCTTTTTCGCTGCGCACACCCTCTAATCTCTGCTTGAAGGCTGCAGTTTTTGCTTTTAGATCGTCATCTGAGAGAGCCTGAATTTCTTCTTCTAGAAGATTGATCTCAGTAACTATAGGCTGCAATTTTTTAATTTTGCGCAGATTAGGATCGCCCAGCAATGTTTTTAACATATTTTCTTCTACAGCTTTGTGGAGCTAATATTTATCTTTAATTTAGTTATAGTGAACAACAATTCTAACATTTTTAGAGCCCAGAATCAGGAACCGCTTTCCCACTGCTTACTAAGAGTACGAAAATCAAAACTGTTGGCGCTAGGATGACAGGCAATACAGGTTTTAAGAGTCAGAGGCTCAGGCATAGGTACTGCAGGATGAAGCGCTTTAAAATAACGAGATTGGTCTAAATGTTGAGGTGTTTGTTCATCTTGATTGAGGGGACGAGAATAGGACCTCATGTAATTCCAAATCAAGATCTGTGTCAGGCTGACTAAATTGACAGAGGTTCCGTAGTGGTTCTGTGGTTTTTCTAGGATCTTGCGCCATGTATCTGTAGGCATTACTTCAGGAGGAATGGCAATATGGCAGGTTGCACAATATTCTAGATAGGTTTCTCTGCCAGTTGCAAAACGCTCAGGAATCGGCTCTAGAGACCAAGCAGAGATCTGCCAACCTGTTACTAAACAGGAGAGAAGTATTGCTAAGATCGCTAGAATGTTTGTCTTTTTCTTACTACTTAACATGGTCTATAATTGAATGGTCGATGTTTTTATTAATTTTCTGGCAATCTGGACATCTTGGGCAATTTGAGCCTTGAGTTGTTCTAAGGAATCAAAGCGCATTTCTGGGCGCAAGAAATCCTCCAAGTTAACTTTTAAATTCTGACCATAGATCTCTTCATACCAGTCAAATATATGTACTTCAACGCTTTCTATCTTACCTTCTAAAGTTGGTTTGGTTCCAATATTCATTACCCCATAGCATTGATTATTGCCAAATTGCAGCTTAACTAAATAAACCCCATAGCGTGGTAGTAGTTTATCTGGAGAAATTTCTAGATTAGCTGTGGGAAAGCCCAAAGTTCTACCTATCTGCTTTCCCTTGATTACCCTACCAGTAAGGCTATAACTTCTACCTAACAACTGGTTGGCCAGTTTGATCTCTCCTTGAGCTAAATAGTGGCGAATCTGTGAGCTGCTGATTTTTTCAGTCTGTTTTCTCAATTTGCTAACTAAGATTTCTATGCCCAACTTTGGGCCTATTGCTTGGAGATATTGGATCGTGCCTTGTCTTTGATAGCCAAAACAAAAGTCCTGTCCCACGCTGATACAACGTGATTGAAAATCTCCAGCTAAAATCTTTGTAATAAATTCTTCTGCGCTTAAGCAAGCGAGCTCGGCATCAAAGGGCAGGGGAATTACTTGGATTACGCCTAATTCTTTAAACTGGGAAATCTTTTCAGCCGTTGGTGTCAAGAGCTTCTGTTTCTGACCAGTAAAAAACTCCCTTGGATGTGGCTCAAAAGTTACTACCGTTGGACAACAGTCTGGATAATTGAGTATAGGATTTAAAACATCCCGATGTCCCAAATGTATTCCATCAAAGTTACCAAGGGCGATTGCTGTCGGTTTTATTATTTGGTCAGTTGAGTACTGCACACTTGTTAATAAAGTCATTAATAGCCATAATAACCTTTGGGTAACCCTAGAAGAGGATGGCATTGGTGGAAAAAATATTTTTGAGCCTAGGCTGCATTCTTGCAGCTACATCAGTTATGGGCGGAGCTTTTGCTTCTCATGCCCTTAAAAGTATGCTTACTGTAGAATCTTTTAGTATCTGGGAAACGGCGCTGAGATATCAGATGTACCATGCTTTTGCCCTGATTTTAATTGGGCTATTGTTGGAAAAACCTAACATACCGACTAAAGGTCTATTGATTGCTGGGTATATTATTTTTGTAGGTATAATTTTGTTCTCAGGTAGTCTTTATCTCTTAAGTTTAAGCCAAATCAGGCTTTTAGGAATTATAACCCCTTTAGGTGGGTTAGCTTTAATAGTTGGCTGGTTAACTTTGACCGTTACAATCTCTCTGGCAAGAACAGCAAAATGATGGTCTAATAAGTATCAGGACATGATAAATTACACTTTACCTGGACAACAAAAGATATTTCTCAAATCGTATGAAAGTTTTAGTCATCGGCGGCGACGGTTATTGTGGATGGGCTACTGCCCTACATCTCTCCAATAGGGGTTATGAAGTTGGTATTCTCGATAATTTAGTCAGAAGACATTGGGATGCCCAACTTGGTGTTGATACTTTAACGCCTATCGCATCCATTCACCATCGCGTACAACATTGGCAGAATCTGACAGGCAAGAAAATCGAGTTGTTTGTAGGAGACATAACAGATTACGACTTTTTGAGCAAAGCTCTGCGGCAATTTGCTCCAGAGGCGATAGTCCACTTTGGCGAGCAACGTTCTGCCCCCTATTCGATGATTGATAGGGAACATGCCGTACTCACTCAGGTTAATAATGTAGTTGGCACTTTGAACATTCTCTATGCCATGAAGGAAGATTTTCCTGATTGTCACTTAGTCAAGTTGGGCACAATGGGTGAGTATGGAACACCAAACATTGATATTGAAGAAGGCTACATCACCATTGAACACAATGGCCGCAAAGATACACTTCCTTATCCCAAACAGCCTGGTAGTTTTTATCACCTAAGTAAAGTACATGATAGCCATAATATTCATTTTGCCTGTCGTATCTGGGGTTTGAGGGCTACCGATCTCAACCAAGGGGTTGTCTATGGTGTGCTCACCGAAGAGACCGGTATGGATGAGCTGTTAATTAATCGACTTGACTATGATGGTGTTTTTGGTACAGCCTTAAATCGTTTTTGTATTCAAGCTGCTATTGGTCATCCTCTAACTGTCTATGGGAAAGGTAGCCAAACCAGAGGTTTTCTCGATATCAGAGATACAGTAAGATGTATTGAAATCTCTTTGAATAATCCAGCATCTGCCGGTGAGTTCCGTGTCTTTAATCAGTTCACTGAACAGTTCAGTATTCTGGATTTAGCTTTGATGGTTAAAAAAGCAGGAAGCGCTCTTGGACTCAATGTTGAAGTTCAGAATCTAGCTAACCCCAGGGTAGAGTTAGAGGAGCATTATTTCAATGCTAAAAACACCAAATTGATTGATTTGGGCTTACAGCCTCACTATCTCTCAGAGTCCTTGCTTGATTCACTTTTGAACTTCTCAGTTAAGTACAAGCAAAGAATAGACGAACAACAGATATTGCCGAAGGTCACTTGGCGTAAGTAAAAAAGTAAAACAGATGGTCAGATACTTCCATCTGTTTTTTTGTTGAATGATACTTTTTAGAAAATCCGCATGCGAGTTGCCATCTTCACCGAAACCTTTCTACCCAAAATTGATGGGATTGTCACCCGTCTTCGCCATACAGTAGAACATTTACAAAGAAATGGAGACGAAGTTCTTCTCTTTTGTCCAGAGGGAGGAATCAAAGAGTACAAAGGTGCAAAAATTCAGGGTGTCTCAGCTTTGCCCCTTCCTCTCTATCCAGAACTCAAGCTGGCAGTACCTAGGCCTACATTGCGCAGACATTTAGAAAAATTTCAACCAGATTTGATTCATGTGATCAATCCAGCAGTTTTAGGTTTAGGTGGTATATACTATGCCAAGGCTCTCAATATACCTTTGGTTGCCTCTTACCATACTCATCTTCCTCAATACTTGCAACATTATGGAATAGGTGCTCTAGAGGGACTCTTGTGGGAATTGCTTAAACTAGCTCATAATCAAGCTCAACTGAATCTCTGTACTTCAACAGCTATGGTCAAAGAACTTAGTACGCATGGCATTGAAAATGTCGATCTCTGGCAAAAGGGAGTAGATACCGAAATGTTTCAGCCGCATCTAAAAAATAGAGCTTTGCGAGAGCGTCTATCCCAAGGAGATCCTGATAATCCTCTTTTGATTTATGTAGGCAGGGTATCGGCAGAAAAGCAAATTGAAGATATTAAGCCTATTTTAGAAGCTATTCCTAATGCCAATTTAGCCATTGTTGGCAATGGACCACATAGGGCTAATCTTGAGGAATATTTTGCAGGCACTAGAACTTATTTTGCTGGTTATCTTGAAGGGTTAGAGTTAGCCTCAGCCTATGCCTGCGCCGATGCTTTTGTCTTTCCCTCGCAAAGTGAAACCCTGGGACTGGTGTTACTAGAGGCAATGGCGGCAGGCTGTCCTGTAGTCGCAGTAGATTCAGGCGGTATTCCCGATATAGTTACTGATGGAGTCAATGGCTATCTCTTTAGCCCCAATAATTCTCTCTCGGCCATAGCTGCCTGTCAAAAAATTTTAAATTTAAGCGAAAGTCAAAGGGAACAGCTAAAAATCCAAGCTAGAGAAGAGGCGCAAAGATGGAGCTGGGCTGCGGCTACTATTCAACTAAAATCTTACTATCAATCTGTGATTAATACTGATTACATGAGTTCAGTTGCTTGATGGGGCTTGTTTCTGGGATATTTTTGCATCAAATGCTTGACCTGTTCAGCATGGTAAGAGCTGCGAGTTAAAGGCGCAGAAACAACCTGCAAAAACCCCAGTGATTCGCCATATGAGCGCCAGTAATCAAACTGGCCAGGAGTGATAAATTCTTCTACCTTAAGATGTTTAGCTGTAGGCTGGAGGTATTGACCTATAGTCACAATATCACAATCAACTTTACGTAGATCTTCTAGAACCATTTTGACTTCTTCTATAGTCTCTCCTAGGCCTACCATGATTCCAGATTTGCTATAGAGCCAAGGAGAAATATCTTTGGTTCTTTTTAATAGTTCTAGTGATCTTTGATAATCTCCCTGGGGACGTACTCTACGATAAAGCCTAGGAACAGTTTCGCTGTTGTGATTGAGCACTTCAGGGGCAGCTTGCAAAATGGTATTGAGGGCAGACCAGTCACCAAGAAGATCTGGAATTAGTACTTCAATAGTGGTATTGGGGCTCATTTCTCGCACAACTTCGATACATCTGACAAACTGACTGGCGCCTCCATCAGGGAGGTCATCGCGATTGACCGAAGTAATCACCACATGTTGCAAATTCATTCTTACAACTGCCTCAGCCAATCTTAATGGTTCACTAGGATCTAGAGGTTGTGGTTTTTTCTCAAAATCAATATCGCAGTAAGGGCAAGCTCTGGTGCAAGCAGGCCCCATAATCAAAAAAGTGGCAGTACGAGCTTGAAAACATTCCCCAATGTTAGGACAAGATGCTTCCTCACAGACTGTATTTAATTGGAGATCGCGAAGTATTTCCTTAACTGCTCCTACTTTTTGCCACTGAGGTGCTTTGACTCTCAGCCAATCAGGTTTTATGTTCATTGTTTTAGTTGCTATTTAACTAACCAAAGAGATACCTCTTTGATATATTTCTTTTGCATAGTCTGTCCAGGTTCCCTGACCCCAGTAGCGAAAACAACTGGTCTGCAATAGAAGGTTATAAAGTAAGGCCTGTTGATATTGCGGATCTTTGGTATCTACATTGTCAAATTTACTATGAAAAAGGGCGCTCAAGTGATTCATTGGACCTAGCACATTTTCATAGCCCTTTACCCAACTTAGGTTATTGGTCCAAGATGCGCCATCTACATGGAAACTGGGTTCACTTTGCTGCAGTTGAGTGATAACCGATTCAACCGATTCTCTATTAGATTGCTCTGGTGAAATTCGCTGCCAGATCTTATGCTGCCCTGCAGCTTGACAGATTGGATACTCTTGTTGATCTACTTGGGCTTGGTTCAAAAGCTCTAGATATTCACTACCATTAATACCTACTACACCACTTTTTTCTATTCCATTACCCTTGATTTGTTCCCAAAGTGGCAAAAAATCACGTGGATATTCGTTCATCATCACACCACCATTTTCCCCATCGGCAATTTGAGAGACAAGAGATGGCACATCAAGAAGTCCTATTTTCTGTCTACTGATTCCTTTGGCTTGGTGATAGGGCTGATTTTGGGCAACTAGTTTAGTATCAGAGCCTTGAGTTTTGATTAGCACCGTAATAGAGATCTGCTCACCTTGACTGTTGTACGCTCTTAGGCAATTAGGTAAATACTTGTCTTTCTCTTGTAAACCAGAACCATCAAGTCTTTCTACAGTATGTTCTTGAACCAATAGCCAGCGGTAGCCACATTCTTTAAGAGCTTTAATAAATTCATACAATGTATCGGGATGATTGGGTAGATGCATCTCTGGTGGAGAAAAGCCCCTAACTCGCGAAAGTGCTTCTAGTCCAAAAATTGAGGCAAATTGCTCTTGCCAAGCCCTGATGTGAAGTTTGATATCAGGTATAGGAGTAGAGGGAACTACAGCATGGCTCCACATTGTCCCTAGCCATTCCACATGGGGAAAATATTGGGCATTGGTGGTGATATTTTTGAGCTTGTCTAGAATATCTTGCCTACCCATTTGCCTCAGTCCCCAAAGTAAATTACCCGAGTAATCTAGCATGATCCTTGGGTTAAGGCCAGAGTCAACCAATTGAGGGATAAATTCACCCATACGTCCATAACACCAAGCAAAAACCCCAGCATTGTGATTGTCTCCATCGTGAGGATTCTCAAACATAAACTGTAGGTTACTGATTAGTCCATCCCCTGATTCAGATGGAATGGTAGGCTGGTGCATATGTAGGGCGCAAGCAAAACCGGACTGTATTTTCTCTAAGCTCAAGTTGGAAACGCAAGGTTTATCCTGCTGGTGCATTGTCGTATCAATCGTCTGCTCATCGCCACAGATATTCGGCAGTACCTTTACAATACTCTGAAGATTCATTTTTTTTATTATTAGGTTGAAAGCAAAGTGATATTACTAAATTGAAAGATAACCTCGCGAGCTTCACCTTGATCTTCAAAGGTGGTAATTTCTTGACGTGAGGGTATATAGTATTTTCCTAATTTCTCGTAGCTATCGATATGGTGGCGTTTAGCTTTAAGATTACCTGTGGCGGCATCACGGAAGATAGCTTGATACTTAATAGGTAGATATCCATCTTCTGTTTGTACTATCTCCTCAGTATCGATTGTAAAGGATAAACCACCCATCTGACGGCTAACTTGGCTGATGATATTTCCTCTAACTCTGTAATGGGAGCCCATTGACTCACCAGTAACAAAAATTTCTACAGCGCCAGTATCATCACTTTCTCCTAAGCTGAAGCTGTTTTTGCCATGGGCTTGTGAGAAGTTAGAGCGTCTGCGATGGGTCACTATATCCAAGAGATGTTTATTGATAGATTCAGCCATTTCTCCCTCTACCTTGGTTTGTAGATCCTTGGTAACAACTACATTGGTCTTATGGCTGGTCTGATCATCTTGCAATAAAAGATCCGCTGTGTAACCTGGAAAGTTTTCATCCCAGGTATAACGGTTTTCATAGGCAACTTGAAAAATTTTTTGCGCGTCTTGAGTGGTGGAAGTAGACATGGTGAAAATATTGAAGAAGAAGTATATCTTCGACTATACATCTTCTTGGTGATCTGCTTTAGTCGTTCCATTCCCCTCTAGGAGGTACAGCAGGGTTGCGTCCAAAGCTACGAGACAATTCGCCATCTTGATCTCTTTCCCCTTTGAGCCATTGTTTGATAGCTACTTCAATGACCTTACTAGGATCATTGGTCAGATGCCGAAGCTGCTCTAATAATTCGGAGTTGATGTAAATGGATATTTTTTCTTTTTCGCCCTTACTCTGCGATACTGCTCTCTCGTCCATATAGTTTACCTCTCTCTATTTATCATTGTATAGATAGCTAACAGTCTAGCCAAGCTTTTATGTCATGAGCTAATGGTTTTTGGGCTATTCTAAATAAAAAACAAACAAAATTAATCAAGATATGGCTTTAGATATATTTTCCTCAAATAACCTCTTTGCACTTTCTCTTTTGCCTTACCTGGGTTTTTTGTGGTTTCTGACTCGCTCTGGTCAGACACCTAGGCTCGCATTAATTGGCTTTTATGTTCTATTAATTTTTGTTGCGATTACTATACCTGCTGGAATCTATGCTCAGAATCATTACCATCAAATTCTTGCCAATGTCGACTGGCTACATGGATCTGCTGAATCGTTTTTGACTCTTTCTAATATTCTAGTTGTTTTAGGTTTTGTCAAGGCAATCAGACAACAGAACCCTTCTGTTTAAAATTCTCTAGAATATCAAAAAAGTTATCCCAGATTAGGTAAGATTTTTCTTCAATTTCCAAATAATTGATCAATCTATCACGGGCAAAGACTAGATCTGCGCGTAAAGACATATTGATATCTGTCACTGAATCTCCTATTGCTATAGTCTCTTGAGCCACAAATTGCTGCATCACTTCTGCTTTGGCTACTAGTTCTGTACCTTCTTCAAAAGCTGAATAGACCTTGAGATATTGATCATCGGTTTCTACCTCCATAGCATATATATCAGTAACTAAATCCATTAAATTATGGGCTTGGAGTACCTTTTCAATCATGCCCCTTAGACCACCTGAGACTATAACAAAAGGAATATTCTCTTTTTGCAGATAAGTTAAAAATTCTGGTAATCCCTCACGAATGGGCTGCGTGGCTGCATATTCTAGAATTTCGGGATAACTACTAGAAGGAATTGATTCTACTAGCCTTCTTACTCCTTCGCGTAAATTGAGATGACGACTATACATCAAGGGCATCAGCTTGGCAGAGAGTGCTGGAGAAAATTGTTTGAGCATAGCAGAGAAGGTCTCAACTGCCGTGATGGTTCCATCAAAGTCACAAAAGACTACTTGATTATGAAGTGAAGGTCTCGTCAACATAGCATTTAGAAAGAAAGAAAGCAGGCAGGAGGAGGAGAAGAAAGAAAAGCTCCAACCTACTTGCTAGATAGATTATTAGGCTGCTGCAAAATTAGCTGCCACAAAATCCCAATTAATTAATTTCTCAACAAAGGTGTCGATATAGGAAGGTCTTTTGTTTTGATAATCGAGATAGTAAGCATGCTCCCAAACATCCATAGTTAGTAGAGGAACTTGTCCAACTGTCAGGGGATTATCAGCATTACCGGTTTTAGTAACCTTGAGAGTACCTTGATCTAAAACTAACCAGGCCCAGCCACTACCAAATTGAGTAGCACCGGCTTTTTTAAACTCTTCAACAAAAGCGCCAAAGCTACCAAAATCCGCATTAATTTTCTGCGCTAAAGCACCAGTTGGCGCGCCGCCACCATTGGGCTTGATCCCATTCCAATAGAATGTATGATTCCAAGCTTGGGCAGCGTTATTAAAAATGCCTGCTTTACCAGGATCTTTGGCAACTAATTTGATTACTTCTTCTAATGACTTTTGGTCGAGCTCTGTGTCTTTGACCGCTGCATTGAAATTATTGACATAAGCCGCGTGATGTTTGTCATGGTGGAACTCTAGCGTTTCTTTTGAAATATAGGGAGCTAGTGCGTCGTAGCCAAAGGGAAGAGTAGGAAGTTCGTATGACATAAGTGTTTGATTCCTTGGAAAAGTCGTATTAAGTTTTATTACAAGTGTACAGCTTCAATTTTAACCCAATGAGTCCATAGCTTGTATCGACTTTTTAATCTAAGTAGATTCATATATTGAGAAATTAGTCAATATATATTTGATATTTCGAACAATAGAGAATAAATATATTTGATATTTTTATAGTTTAAGCAAAAAAAAACAATAAATCAGAATAAATACTTAGTTTTTGTGTACTAGTTTCTTAAAAAAGTATTAAGATAGCTTATCAAAAAAATGAGAGAGATAAGATTTAGACAAATCCGAAAAAACTGATAAACAAAATGCCTTAACTTTTAACCCAAGAGGGATATAAAGAATTACTTCAACAATTGTTCTACACAAAATACCAACTAAATAGTATATTAAATTTAATAAGTAAAAACTATAATCAAAGCAACAAAATAACTTATTTACCAGAAAAAGTCAACCTTTGGCGAAAAATACCCCATTACACAAAAGGACCTGCTTCAACTAAAATGATTGCTGTTGATAAATCTGTTTAATCTCAGTCAGTTTCAGATAAATCAAGCACACCTGTGAGGAGTATCGAGCGGTTTACCAAATAGAAAAACTATTGAACCGCACAAAAAAACAAACAAAGGAGCTTATGAACAATAAACTTTCACTCATGACATTAATCGCTTGTACAAGCGCTCTTGCAATCTCCAACATCCCCCAAGCACATAGTCAGGAGATTCAAGCTGTTAACTTGGAACAAGCCAAGACAGATCAACTAGATCTGTCCCAAACCAATGCGGAGCAAAAGCCACGTTTACCCCAAGAGATTACCAAACCGTCTCTCAAACTTCAGACCATTAAAATGACCAAGAAAGGCATTGCATCTTGGTACGGTCCTGGTTTCCATGGTCGACTGACAGCCAATGGAGAGAAATTCAATTCCAATGCCTATACTGCCGCGCACAAGACCCTTCCCTTTGGCACCATGGTTAGAGTAACCAATCTGGGTAATGGACGTTCGGTCTTGGTCAGAATCAATGACCGTGGTCCTTTTATCCGAGGAAGGGAAATAGATCTTTCAGCTCAAGCGGCCAGAATTTTAGATATTTCTGGAGTGGCTCCGGTTAAACTTGAAGTAATGAAATTCTAGTAAAACTTCAAGTAGGGAGCATAAATGCGGGTTTTAAAGACGGCTTTAGGTCTTAAAACTGCTCTGCAAGAAAATCAAGGACAAACTGTGGCTCTTGTTCCCACCATGGGAGCTCTTCATAGCGGACATCTTTCTCTAATTGCCAGAGCCAAAGCCGAAAATGATCTAGTGGTAGTCAGTATCTTTGTCAACCCACTCCAGTTTGGCCAAGGTGAAGATTATCAAAAATATCCCCGCCCTATCGAGCAAGATATTGACCTATGTCAAGCCTTTGATGTTGATATACTTTTTGCTCCCTCTGTCGAAGCAATGGCTATTAACCAAGGACAACAACAAAGCTTGGTTGTTCCTCCTGAACATTTGGTAGCAAATCTCTGTGGACCTTTTCGCCCTGGCCATTTTGCTGGTGTTACCACTATTGTTTGCAAACTGTTCAATATTGTCCAGCCTAATGTCGCCTACTTTGGCGAGAAAGATTTTCAGCAGTTAGTCATCCTCAAAAAAATGGTTGAGGATCTTAGATTACCTGTAATCATCAAAGGCTGTCCCACTGTTCAAGATCCCAGTGGGCTTGCATTGAGTTCGCGCAATGTCTACCTCAATGAGCAGCAAAAAGCTCAAGCAAGTGGCATCAATACCTCACTGATGCTTGCTAAAGAGGCGTTTAGCTCTGGAGAGAGAAAATCATCCCCTTTGCTCACAATAGTTAAACAATCTCTTGTTCAGATATCTCCTAAGTTTAAGTTGCAATATTTAGAGTTAGTAGATCCTAATAATCTCAAACAACTAGAAACAATAGAGGATACTGGGGTAATAGCAATAGCTGGCTATTTTGGCTCAACTCGACTCATTGACAATATTCTACTCAATGCTCAAAAACCAATAGTCACGATAGATGGCCCAGCTGGAGCTGGTAAATCTACCGTAACCCGAAAGCTAGCAAAAGAGCTGGGATTACTTTATTTGGATACTGGCGCAATGTACCGCGCTGCAGCTTGGCTAATTAAATCCCAAGCTATTGCCCTTGAGGATCATGTAGCCATTGCTGAGGTTATGGCGAGTATGCAATTAGAGCTATTGCCTTGTGATTCAAGTAAGTATTCTTGTGAAGTCTATCTGAATCAGCAAAGAATAACAGAGCAGATACGCTCTTTAGAAGTGACCTCGCTAGTTTCTCAGATAGCAGCTATCGCTTCTGTAAGAACTGTGCTGGTGAAATTGCAAAAAGAGCTTGGCAAAAAAGGGGGCTTGATTGCTGAAGGTCGGGATATGGGCACTGAAGTCTTTCCTCAAGCTAGCCTAAAAATATTTTTAACCGCTTCTGTTGCCGAGAGAGCTAGACGCCGTTTTAAGGATCTGCAAAACCAAGGCATTGAGAAAGTAAGCCTTGAAGAATTAATCCACCAAATTACCCAAAGAGACCACCAAGACAGCACCAGGAAAATTTCCCCTCTGCGCAAGGCACAAGATGCTGTTGAGATCATCACAGATGATCTCAATCTAGATCAAGTATGTGTAAATATTGTGGATCTTTATCTAAACAAGATAAACCAGAAATGAAAAAGGGGAATTTTCTCCCCTTTACATCAGGGATTAGGCTTGGCGAGAATAATACTCAACTACAAGTAGTTCATTAACCTGAAGTGCTACCCATTCTCTTTCGATAACCCCATTGACTTTACCAGTGAGGGTATTTTTATCAAACTCCAAATGGCTAGGTAAATTGGCCAGACCTTTCCACTCTAGGTTGGTTTCTACCAAGCGACGGGAACCTTCGCGTTCTCTTACTTTGATCAAATCGCCTGGACGACATTGATAGCTGGCAATATCTACAACACGTCCATTAACAGTGATATGTCCGTGATTGACTAACTGTCTAGCTGCAGGAACCGTACCTGCCATACCTAAACGAAATACGGTATTGTCTAAACGCATCTCTAATAGCTGCAGAAGAACTAGACCGGTAGAACCACTAGCACCACGAGCACGACGCACATAGCGCAGTAGCTGCTTTTCTGATACTCCATAGTTAAAGCGCAGTTTTTGCTTTTCTTTTAGACGAACTGCATATTCTGAGCTCTTCTTCCTCGCCTTGCCATGTTGTCCAGGTGGATCGGTGCGACGGCGTAAACCTTTACGACTTAAGCCAGGTAATTCTCCCAATCTACGAACAATGCGCAGACGAGGACCTCTATAACGAGCCATATAACTTTTTTTCTCCTTGATGCTGAATGCTTAGAATTTTCCCAAAATAACCATTATACTGGATTAACCTTAACTATGAGCAAAGAAAAATAAGAAAGCTCAAGATTTGGATGTTGCTCCAAATTTTGATAAATTTTTTCCTCAGGCCAGCTCGCCCTTTCGACTATATAACTATTTTTTAGCAGATCATGATCTTGGAGTATTTGCCAAGCTTGGGAATAGACAGAACTAACTTTCATCAAGACAATTACATCTGCCTGTTTGATTGCAATTTTAAGCTGTTTAATATGATACAAAGCAGGTAGAATCACCAATTTTTGGTGTCTTTGGACTAGGGGAATGCCCAGACTAGATACTGCAGCTAGAGGAGAGATTACTCCAGGGATAGCTTTGATAAGGGCTTGGGGATACAAATTTTGAACAGTTTGGGCTAGGTAGCTAAAAGTCCCATAAAAATTGACATCCCCTTCACAGGCAAAGGCAACATCTACGCCATTTGATAAATAGTTCCATACCTGATTGGCGGCTTTTTGCCAAGCTTGTTCTAGAACAAATTCATCTTGCACATAGGGAAATTCAAGAGCTAGCAATTGATGATCAACGTTCAGCCAAGGCCCGATAATTCTTTGAGCTATACCTAGATCATTAGCTCTGCCGGAGGGAAAAGCGATCACTTTAGTAGCTTGCAATATTCTGGCTCCCTTGACGGTGATCAGCTCGCTATCTCCGCTCCCTACACTGATTCCGTATAAAATACCAATGGTCACTAGTTCTTCAAAAAAATTAACATGCCACGTCCTACCGTTATTGTACCCGGTTACTTCGCCCAAGCGAGCGAATATTCTACCTTGGAAAATTTTCTCAAGGAACAAGGTTTGCCAACAATCACAGTGCCTCTGAGTAAGTGGGATTGGCTCCCTACTGTTGGGGGGCGCTCTATGTTGCCAATCTTGCGCAAAATAGATTCTACAGTTGAGCAGTTACTTCAAGAATATCCAGAATCTTTGCTCAATATCATTGGACATTCAGCAGGTGGTTGGATCACGAGAATCTATTTGGGAGATCAACCCTATGACGTTCATGGTGAAAAATTGGAGGTGATCTGGTCTAAAAATAAACAAATTCACAGCCTGATCACTCTGGGCACTCCTCATAGGAGCGGTGAATATTGGACAAAGAAAAATCTAAACTTTGTGAATGACAATTATCCTGGCGCCTACTATAGAGATATTAACTACATCTGCATTGCCGGCAAATTAATCTACGGTAAGCCGGATTTGAGCAATTGGCTGGCCTATAACAGCTACAAACTCACCCTTGGCAGTGGTTTAACTTGGGGAGATGGTATCACACCAATAGAGTCTGCTCATCTAGAAGGAGCCAACAACATAACCCTAGAAGGAGTTGGACATGCCCCAAATAATAAATACCCCTGGTATGGCTCTATAGAAGTTGCTCAACAATGGCTACAGTATCTTTGATCTAACTTGAGCATAAATAGTTCATATCCAACAAACTGAATCTTTACATTCAGTTACAATTAAGAAAACTAAAGAGGCTGTCCTTGTCAACAATCAAATCACTAACTCTCCTGATTGCCCCCTTTTTTCTCTGGGGGACAGCAATGGTAGCCATGAAAGCTGTCATAGATGATAGTAGTCCTCTTTTTATGGCTGGGTTTCGGCTAGTGCCTGCCGGAATTTTGCTCCTTATAGTGACTTTGTGGCAAAAAAGACAACAACCCTCTAGTTTTAAAGCTTGGCTGTGGATCATCTTATTTGCCCTTATAGACGGGACAATGTTTCAAGGATTTTTAGCGCAAGGTCTTAACCATACCGGCGCAGGTTTGGGTTCAGTGATCATCGATTCTCAACCTCTAGCGGTTGCCTTGATGTCAAGTTGGCTATTTGGGGAAGTAATTGGACTATGGGGTAGCTTGGGCCTAGCTGTTGGAATCACTGGAATTAGTCTGATTGGTTTACCTGAGCAATGGTTAGATACGCTTTGGCAAGGACATTGGCCAGAAATAACCCTAAGTTGGTCTAGCTTTTTAGCAAGTGGAGAGATGCTGATGTTGTTTGCCTCTCTCTCTATGGCTATTGGTACTATTTTGATCCGCTATGTCAGTCGCCACAGTGATCCTGTAGTGGCAACCGCATGGCATATGATCTTAGGTGGTATTCCTCTTTTACTAGCCTCAGCCTGTTGGGAAAATGAGCAATGGATTAATATCAGCAATCAAGGCTGGATCGCTTTGATTTATTCAGCTGTATTTGGCAGTGCTATTGCCTATGGTTTGTTTTTCTACCTAGCTTCTTCGGGCAATTTGACCAGTTTGAGTTCACTAACTTTTTTAACTCCAGTTTTTGCCCTGAGCTTTGGTAATATATTTCTCTCTGAAGATCTAAGCAGCCTACAGTGGTTTGGGGTTAGCTTAACTATACTGAGTATCTATCTAATTAACCAACGAGAAAATATTAATAGACAAATTACCAATACTTATAGCTTTATCTTCAAGCTAATAAAATTAGAAAAACAAACAGCAGATCCGAACTTCTAAATAAATTTGTTGATGTTATATTTGATATGGATCAACAAATTATTACTCAAATCTAAGATTGAACCTTTTTGAATAAAAACGAAACTATTTAATTAGGAGATATCCTAAAGTTGAAGAGTTAATAGGGAGACCAATTAATGATTGAATTTGAATTAGTCGGTGACCTTAGCCTCAGGGAGATATTAGATATATCTCTATGGAATCTAGGTGGAGACGTGATAATAGAAAACAATCTAGAAAGATCTTACCAGGAGCTCAAGTGCGAAAAAATTAGCACAGAATGTGGTGATAGATTCATCATATATGCCTATGATTGGGAAAATCGTGCATATCTATTAGGTATTTTTCGGGGATGGACCAATAAAGGAAACCTAAAATACTTAACAGACCAAGATGACCATTTAAGAGTACAAGGTCGCGCAGTTCAAGTCTCAATGGAAGATGGACTGATTATTGAAGGACTTTAGCATCTATGACTGTACAATAGAAAAATAATCTAGATTTCTCTCAATTATCATCAGTAGTTTTTTTTCTCTATGACAAATCACAAAAAGCATCTCATTTCTTTTTGGTTCCTATTGCCTGGATTACTTTTATTGCCTCTGGGATCTTCCCTGGCAGCAGCCAAACCTACTTCATTTGAGCAATATAAGAGTGAATGTCTCAGGCATACCAATACCAGAGGATTATCAACTACTGATGGAGAGAAACTCTGCAACTGCACCATCACAAAATTCCGTAGCACTTATGATGCCAATCAATTCAAGATAATTTTGCAAAAGGCCAAAACTGACAAAAAACTGCAAGCAAATTTTAAATCAGTGGGGGAGTCTTGCTATGACGAAATTCTCTATGATAGTTAAAATTTAAAATTGTGATCTTCCCACTTTGAAATTCATTGATGAGACTATGAATGAAAAAATTGAGAATGTAGTGATTATTGGTTCAGGCCCTGCTGGTTATACAGCTGCTATCTATGCTGCTAGGGCTAATCTTAAACCTCTTGTGCTAGAGGGATTGAAAGCTGGTGGTGTGCCAGGTGGTCAATTAATGACAACCACTGAAGTTGAAAATTTCCCTGGTTTTCCAGAAGGAATTACTGGACCAGAGCTGATGCAGAGAATGAAGGCTCAAGCCGAGCGCTGGGGAAGTGAGTGCTACAGCGAAGATGTCATCAGCGTTGATCTTTGCCAAAGACCCCTAGTAGTAACAACAACTGAAAGAATCATTAAAACCCACGGATTGATTATAGCCACAGGTGCTACTGCTAAGCGTCTGGATTTGCCAAATGAGGAGCGCTATTGGAACAATGGTATTTCAGCCTGTGCTATATGTGATGGTGCAAGTCCGCTCTTTAAAGGAGTGGAATTGGCTGTTGTAGGCGGCGGAGATACGGCAGCAGAAGAAGCAGTATATCTTACCAAATATGGCTCAGTAGTCCATTTAATAGTCAGAAGAAATGAAATGCGTGCCAGTAAAGCAATGCAAGACAGAGTACTACAAAATCCCAAAATAATAGTTCACTGGAATAAGGAAATTCTCGATGCCTATGGAAATGGAACATTACTAAAGGGAATCAAACTGCTTGATAAGACTACCCAGCAAGAGCAGGATCTGCCAGTCGAGGGACTATTTTATGCCATTGGGCATACTCCTAATACTGATATATTTAAGAATCAACTCGAACTAGATCACACTGGATATTTGGTAGTTCAAGAAAATACGATAGAAACCTCAGTAAAAGGAGTCTTTGCTGCAGGAGATGTGCAGGATCACCATTATCGTCAAGCTATCACAGCCGCTGGTACTGGCTGTATGGCTGCACTTTCCCTAGAGCGCTGGTTATCAGAACATAACTTAATCCAAGAATATCAACAAACTCAAACAACACATCCAGAAAGTAGTCCCGTTAAACCCCAAACTGAGCCAGTTGAGTTTGATCCAAGCCAAACATATCAATATGGAGGTTATGCCCTGCGTAAGCTCTTTCATGAGAGTGATCGATTGTTGTTAGTCAAGTATGTTTCTCCCTCTTGTGGGCCTTGCCGCGCGCTCAAACCTATACTTGATAAAATCGCTCAGCAATACCAAGATAAAATTTACCTAGTGGAAATTGACATAGAAGCTGACCCTGAAATAGCTCAGATGGGACAAGTTATTGGGACACCAACAGTACAATTTTTCCAAAATAAAGAATTGGTCAAGCAAATCAAAGGAGTCAAATCAAGTAACGAGTTCAAAGAAACAATAGACAGCCTTATGGCGTCATATGTCAGAACTTAGATAGTGTATTTAAGTTTATCTTGAACAGATTTGTAGCTTTTAAAGCAATTTAAAATATACTGAAGTGAAACAATATTGGGCCTCTGTTACAGTTCTAGATCAAATATCTAGGATTAGTAAAGAGGTTCAATGTTGAGTGTGAGGAGTTAAGTGAATGAATTTTCGTGACAATGCCCTAGAAGTTCTCCAACAGACAAGTAGAACTTTTTATATACCGATTAGCCGTCTTCCTGAACAACTATTAGATTCAGTAGCCTCTGCCTATCTTTGTATGAGAGCAATTGACGAAGTAGAAGATCATCCAGATATTGATAACACAACTAAAGCTGAGATTCTTCGACAGATGAGCGCAGACCTGCAAGCAGGAGTAGCAGGTATTGCACCAGAAAATTTCTGTAGAGGAATATTTAAGTATGAACATATCTTGCCCGAAGTTTCCGTCCGCTTAGGTGAATGGTCGCTTTTGGCACCTGAATCTATTGCACCAAGAATTTGGGATTCTACTGCCGCTATGGCAGATCGCATGGCTTATTGGGCTGAGCGTAACTGGAAAATTCAAACTCAAAGCGATCTCGATCATTACACATTTAGTGTGGCTGGAGCAGTTGGTTTGCTTCTTTCGGATCTATGGGCTTGGTACGATGGAACTCAAACTAACCGCACTCAAGCTATTGGCTTTGGGCGGGGTTTACAGACAGTTAATATCTTACGTAACCAATCAGAAGATAAAAGCCGAGGGGTGAGTTTTTTCCCTGAGGATTGGACTACTGAGCAAATGTTTTTTTATGCTCGAAATAATCTAGCCCTAGCCGATCAGTATACTCAGTCTTTACCTAAAGGACCAGCTCTAGATTTTTGTAAAATCCCCCTAGCTTTGGCCAATGGAACTTTAGATATTTTATCCTTAGGCAAAGAAAAACTGACTCGCTCTGATGTGATGCACTTAGTTGAACAAGCTAGCTAGAATCCAATTCTTGCTGATAGAAAATGTGTTGTAGTTGATCAGTGGCATCCTATAATGATCATTGGTTACCTCAATCAAAATCAGAACATAAATAAGACCTATGTACTTAGATCTACTTTTAGCTAAGCTTCCCGAAGCATATCAAGTTTTTAGTCCATTGATAGATGTATTGCCTTTAATACCAATATTTTTCCTGCTCTTGGCCTTTGTTTGGCAAGCAGCAGTTGGTTTCAGGTAAGATATTTTTTATCTTTTTCTGCTAAAAAGCCTCTCCCATACCCAATAGGGTTGACGGAGAGGCTTTTTATTTTTAGTGGGAGACTGTTGATTAAGATGGAACTCGAACGCCGGCTACTCCATTAATACGACTTAACTTTGCTCCAACTTTCTGCAATTTACCCTCTAAATCGTCATAACCCCTGTCAAGGTGCTGAAGACACTGTATGGTAGTTTTTCCTTCGGCAGCGAGTCCAGCGAGCACCAAGGCTGCAGATGCGCGCAAATCAGTTGCCATTAGTGGAGCTCCACTGAGAAAAGGTACGCCTTGAATGATGGCGTGATTGCCCTTGACTCGAATGTTAGCCCCCATTCTTTGCAGTTCAGCGACATGGCGCATTCTATTTTCAAAAACAGTTTCCGTAACTACACAATTTCCCTCAGCTAAAGTTAGCAAGGCCATAAACTGAGCCTGCATATCGGTAGGGAAGCCTGGAAATGGAAGGGTTTCAATATCGGTAGCCTTCAAAGGAGCTGGCAGAATTTTCAATCTATTAAAATCCTCTATGATCACCTTAGGTCCAATAGCTTCTAGTTTGGCAATCACTGAAGCTAAATGTTCAGGAATAATAGGATAGAGAGAAAGCTCGGATTGGGTAATTGCACCTGCTACTAAGAAGGTACCAGCCTCAATGCGATCAGGAATAATACTGTATTTAACACTATGGAGGGAATCAACGCCTGAAATAATGATGGTGCTGGTTCCTGCTCCTTTGATTTTGGCTCCCATAGCTATGCAGAAATTAGCTAAGTCAATTACTTCCGGTTCACAGGCAGCATTTTCCAAGATAGTTTCACCCTGGGCCAAGGTGGCAGCCATCATTAGCGTTTCTGTTGCGCCAACACTGGGGTAATCTAGATAAATTTTCGTACCGGTTAATCTTTTATGGCTTCCTTTGATATAAGCTCTGGCGATACCATGTTCTATGATTACTTCAGCGCCCATTGCTTGGAGCCCCCTTACATGGAGATCCACAGGCCTTGCGCCAATTGCACAGCCTCCTGGTAGGGGAATATGCGCAACACCCATCCTTGCAAGAAGTGGCCCTATGACAAAGAAACTAGCCCTCATTTGGGAAACCAAATCGTAGGGAGCAGAAACCTCGGTAATATTTTTGGCATTGATTTCCAATGTCTGTCCTTTTCTGGTAATTTCCAGACCGAGAGACTCTAGGATTTGGATCATCTTTTCAATGTCAGCTAAAGAAGGGACATTGTCCAGATGGCAATCCTCAGGACAGAGCAAAGCCCCTGCCATAATAACCAGCGCAGAATTTTTGGCTCCACTGATAACTACTTCTCCATTGAGTTGAGATTTGCCATAAATTTCTAAAATTGGCTGGTTTTCTTCGATTATTGTTGAAGGAGGGGTCATAGGGCTTTTTCTAAAAGGTACGTGATTCGAATATCAATTTCGCTTAAGATTTTACATCCTACAATGGTCTGTGACAAATTTTTTTTGAGAAAATTGATTAGATTTCTCAAAATCAAAGAATTAATTAACAAATTATCCTAGAGTTCCAACAGCATTATGTCAAAAGCTGATTTGATTGAAGGAAATAAACTTTGGCAATTTTGGATAGATAGAGGTGGTACCTTTACCGATATAGTAGCCAAAGATCCCAGCGGAAAAATTATTCTTCACAAACTTCTCTCAGAAAATCCCGGGCGCTATAAATCTGCTCCTATTCAGGGAATTAGAGATGTTCTAGGACTTACAGATAGTCAAGAGATCCCCATCGATCAAATCTCAACTATCAAGATGGGCACAACTATCGCCACCAATGCTCTTCTAGAGCGCAAAGGAGAGCGTGTCTTGTTGTTGATTACCAAGGGATTTCGAGATGCTCTGCGCATTGCCTATCAAAATAGACCCAATATTTTTGCCCGAGATATTCTTCTTCCTGAATTGCTCTACGAGCAGGTCATTGAGGTCCCAGAGCGCTATAGTTGCCAAGGAGAACAATTGTTGGCATTACACCAGGAGCAAATTTGGCAATCTCTCAAGCTAGCTTATAAAAATGGCATTCGTTCCTGCGCAATTGTTTTTCTGCATGCTCATCTTTACCCAGAGCATGAGCTACAAATGTGCAAGATTGCTAAAAAAATTGGCTTTAGTCAAATTTCCCTTTCTCATCAGGTTAGCCCCTTGATGAAACTAATCTCCCGTGGCAATACTACGGTCGTTGATGCCTATCTTTCGCCAATTTTAAGTCGTTACATTGACGTGTTTGTTAGTGAGCTTGGTGGTCAGCAAGAAGAAACACTCTCAAAAATTTTCTTTATGCAGTCCAATGGCGGCCTCACCAAAGCTGCAAGATTTCGGGGCAAAGATAGTATTCTTTCTGGACCTGCTGGTGGCATTGTTGGAGCTGTCAAAACTTCTGGTTTAGCTAAAATAATTGCCTTTGATATGGGAGGAACTTCTACCGATGTTTCTCACTACAACGGTGAATATGAAAGAACTCTAGAAAGCGAAATTTCAGGTATTCGTTTGAGGATACCGATGATGTCAATCCACACCGTAGCTGCAGGGGGCGGTTCAATTATTTCATTTGATACTGCCCGAGGACGTTATAGAGTCGGCCCTCAATCTGCTGGAGCTGATCCTGGCCCTGCTTGCTATCGAAAAAATGGACCATTGACTATCACCGACTGTAATGTGATGCTCGGTAAGTTACAGCCTGATTTTTTTCCGATGGTCTTTGGCAAAGAGGGAAATTTACCAATAGATCCTCAGGTAGTTCAGAAGAGATTTAGCCAACTAGCTCAAGAAATTTACGAACAAAGCGGCACATTAAAAACCGCTGAAGAACTTGCCGAGGGTTTTCTAACACTGGCCATTGATAAAATGGCCAGTGCCATTAAGAAAGTTTCCCTCTCGCGTGGTTACAATTTGAGTGAATATACGCTCTGTTGTTTTGGCGGCGCTGGTGGTCAGCATGCCTGTTTGATTGCTCAATTGCTGGGAATTAAACATATTTTTCTACATCCCTATGCTGGTGTATTGTCAGCCTATGGCATTGGCCTAGCTGATATTAGCACTATTGAGCAAAGAGCAATTGAATCTCCCCTAACTCAAGAGCTGCTTCCTAAACTAGAGCAGACTATAGAGCAGTTGACCAGCTATGGATATCAGGAGATATCTAGCCAGGGAATAAACCCAGAAAGAATTCAAACTGTAATTAAGGGTTATCTGCGCTATGAAGGTACTGATACTCCTCTAGCTGTATCTTTGGATTTGGTGGATTCAATGAAAGCCCAATTTGAGCAAATCTATCAACAAAGGTACGGCTTTATAATGCCAGGCAAGTCACTAATGGTTGAATCTGTATCAGTAGAAACTATTGGTTCAAGCCAGCAAATAGAACAATCACAAGTTACTATTTCTCAACCTGCAGAGCCTATCTCCCAAGTAAAGTTATATAGTCAAGGCAGTTGGCAAAGCGCCCCAGTATTTCTTCGAGGCGATCTATGTCCTTATCAAACGATAATAGGTCCAGCTTTGATCATTGAGCCAACTGGAACCAATGTAATTGAAATAGGATGGATAGCTCAAATTAACAGCTATGGGCATCTGCTGCTTACTAGAAATTTAGAAATAATCCAGCAAGAACTGCAAACTAACAAAACAGCATTTGATCCAATTGAGCTAGAGATTTTTAGCAATCGTTTACAAACAGTTGCCGAAGAAATGGGCATCACCTTACAAAATACCAGTTACTCAGTCAATATCAAAGAGCGTTTAGATTTTTCTTGCGCCATTTTTGACCAGCAGGGTAGACTAATTGCCAATGCTCCCCATATTCCCGTTCATCTAGGCTCAATGGGTGAAAGTGTCAGCAGCTTAATTAGCTCAGGTAAACCATTGCTCAAAGGTCATGTCTATGTTTCTAACAATCCTTACAATGGGGGTACTCATCTACCTGATATCACAGTCATTACTCCTATTTTTGGGTTAGAGGAAGATGAGCCAATTTTTTATGTTGCTTCTCGCGGGCATCATGCTGATATAGGTGGGATCACCCCTGGTTCAATGCCACCTTTTAGCAAATCTGTTGAAGAAGAGGGAATACTTTTTGATAACGAACTATTAGTTAAATCTGGACATTTTCAACTGGAGCGATTAATACAGATTCTTGCTAGTGGGCCTTATCCAGCACGTAATCCATCTCAAAATATTGCAGATATGCAAGCGCAAATTGCAGCTAATCAGCTCGGAGTCAATGAATTACTCTGCTTGGTTGACAGCTATGGTCTAAAGAAGGTGCAAGAGTATATGAGTGGGCTAAGAGCTCAGGCAGCCGAATCAGTACGCAAATCTATTTCCTTGTTGAAAAATGGAAAATTCACCTATTTTCTTGATGCGGGAGCGCAAATTCAAGTATCTATAACTATTGATCAGCAAGAGCGCAAAGCCACAATTGATTTTACCGGTACATCAGCTCAACAGAACAATAACTTAAATGCGCCTTTGTCTATTTGCAAAGCTGTAGTGCTCTACGTTTTTCGGACACTTTTGAGCGATGAAATTGCTCTTAATGCCGGCTGCCTTGAACCAATCGAACTTATTGTACCATCTGGCTCTTTACTCAATCCTACTTATCCTGCCGCTGTAGTAGCAGGGAATGTGGAAACATCCCAAGCTATAGCCAATAGTCTCTATGGCGCGCTAGGTATTCTGGCAGATTCTGGGGCTACTATGAATAATTTCACCTTTGGCAATGCGCAATACCAGTACTATGAGACGATTTGTAATGGTTCAGGTGCAGGTCCAGATTTTGCTGGAACTGATGCAGTGCAAACTCACATGACCAACTCTCGTCTGAGCGATCCTGAAGTTTTAGAATGGCGCTATCCAGTTTTAGTTAAGAATTTTGCCATTAGATATGGCAGTAGAGGAGCTGGGAAATACACAGGAGGCAATGGAGTTATCCGTGAAATAGAGTTTCGCCAAACAATGACAGCTGCGATAGTTTCTGGTAACCGGATAGTGCCCCCTTTTGGTCTCTCTGGAGGACAAAGTGGAGCAACCGGTCGCAATTGGCTCAAAAGAGCTAATGGGGAAATTGAAATTTTACCTGGTTGCGCCCAGGTGGAAGTTAAAGAGGGTGATGTTTTTGTGATTGAAACTCCAGGGGGAGGGGGATTCGGTATCTATTGACTTCTATCCTAGAATTTAGTTATGATTGAAATCCAGTTAATCTGCGGAACTGGCGGAATTGGTAGACGCGCTAGATTCAGGTTCTAGTGTTCGCAAGGACTTCCGGGTTCAAGTCCCGGGTTCCGCATTAAAGGCTAAATTAGCCTAGATAAAATTAAAACAATGTTGACAAGTTTACATAATCCTTTAATTAAAGAGATTCGTAAGTTGCGACAGGGCAAAGTTAGCGAGCTGGCCCTTTTAGAGGGCACTAACTTGATTGAGGCTGCCTGCTTAGCTAATTGCCCTCTTGAGACCGTATGCTACAGCCAAAATTGGCAACAGAAAAATCCAGAGCTTTGGCTTTCTCTTTCTCAATTAGCGCAAAGATTGGAACTAGTAGATCTTGATTTACTAAGTTCTCTAGCGACAACTGTTAATCCCGATGGGGTCATAGCTACCATCAGAAAATCACAACTAGTACGAACTGTACCTGCTAATTTGCAATTGGGATTAGTTCTAGAAAATATTCAAGATCCTGGTAATCTAGGTACTATCATGCGGACTGCTTTGGCTTGCGAAGTAGACTGTCTCTTTTTGAGTAAAAATTGCGCAAGATTCGATCAGCCAAAGGTTCTACGCTCTTCAGTTGGTGCCTGTTTTCAATTGGCTTGTCAAAGTTGCGAAGATCTAGTTACAACTGTAAAATTTTATCAAGCCCAAGGTTTACAGGTTGTGGCAACTACTCCTGGAGCTCAAAAACTATATTGGGAACTTGATTTAAGACAACCAACTTTGCTACTTTTGGGTAATGAGGCCGCTGGACTGTCTCAAGAATTAATACAAATAGCAGACCAATCGGTGAGATTACCCTTAAGTCCTGCTGTAGAATCACTCAATGTAGCAATCACTTCTGCTATTTTGCTCTATGAGAGACAACGACAACAAAATAGCTAACTAATAAAATAATATGATCCCAGTCCAGCAAGCCGAAGAGCTGATCCTTCAAGCGCTCAAACCTATCCAGGGGACAATCAAACTGGATCTAAATCAGTGTGCAGGTTATGTTTTAGCACAAGAAGTTGCCAGTGAATTTGATTTTCCCTATTGGGATAATTCAGCGATGGATGGCTATGCGGTGATCTATGAGGATGTAAAACATACGGTTGAACCAGTTTGCCTCAAAATAGTTGAAGAAATTGCCGCAGGTAAAGCCCCTCAACAAAGTATCTCTAAAGGAGAGGCAGCTCGCATTTTTACTGGCGCAGTTCTACCTATTGGAGCTGATACTATAGTCATCCAAGAACAAACTCAAAGAAAATCCCAGCAGGTATTTATCCTCTCTTCACCTTCTTGCCAAGGTGCTTTTGTCAGAAAAAAAGGTGATTATTACAAAGCCAAAGAACCACTGCTTCAAGCAGGCCATAGAATAACACCCCAAGATATACCTCTGCTCGCGCTGGCGCAGTTATCCAACGTTAATGTATATAGAAAGCCAAAGGTAGCTATATTTTCTACAGGCGATGAACTCAAAGAACCAGGATCTAATTTAAAGCTCGGAGAAATAATAGATTCTAACCAATATGCTTTAGCCGCCTACGTGCAGAAGTGTGGCTGTGAGGCAATCTGTTTAGGGATTGTACCCGATCAAGTTGATAAGTTACAACAGAAGATAACCCAAGCTCTAGATCAAAGCGATCTAGTTATTTCAACCGGTGGGGTATCAGTCGGAGACTATGACTATGTAGAAAGTATTTTGACTCAATTAGGCGCTCAGATATTGATTGACTCAGTTGCTATTAAACCTGGAAAACCTCTGACAGTTGCTAGTTTTGACAATGGACAAAAGCTTTATTTCGGAATTCCTGGCAATCCCGTCTCTGCTATGGTTATAGCTTGGCGTTTATTGACTCCCGCTCTTAAAAAATTGGCCAAAGAAAATAAAACACATCAACTGCCAATACTCAAAGCACGTGCCAACTCAACATTGACCTGTGATGGTAAAAGAGAAACCTATCTTTGCGGCCAGTTAGAAATAGTTGATGGATTTCCCCAATTTACTCTCAGCAGAGATAGCCAAAGCTCAGCTAATTTAATCCATTTATCTCAAACTAATGCCTTGGCTATAATACCATTGGGCTGTAAGTCTATAGATGCTGGTGAAAATGTCCAAGTCTTGCTTTTATCTGAACACTAGATATTGATATGTGTTAAACTTTTGTAAGTAGAGTATGTGTCGGTAGTAGATTCGATCATTAGTATTGAAAGGTTTTTTCCGTTTAGTCCAAATTTAGATTCTCTCCGAAATCTCCACATATACAATCATCAACGGAGACGATAATGTCAATTTTCATAGGAAACCTGTCTTACGAAGTTACAGAGAAAGAGTTGCAATCAGTATTTGCTGAGTATGGTTCAGTCAAGAGAGTCAATATCCCCACTGACCGTGAGACCGGTCGTGTACGCGGATTTGCCTTTGTCGAAATGGAATCGGCGACCGAAGAAGATAAAGCCATCACTGCTCTAGATGGAGCTGAATGGATGGGACGAGCTTTGAAAGTCAATCAAGCTAAACCTCGTGAGAATAATAACAACAGAGAGAGTTTTGGTAATCGCCAAAGTAGACGCTACTAAGCTCTATCTGTATTAGGTAAGTAACAATGATGGGGGCAACCCCATTTTTTTGTAGAGAACAAAGATTACCCTCTTGGAAGTTTCGCCTATACTTAAAGGAAAAGCAACAGTCCCAAAAGAGAGCAGGAGAGATGGTGATATGCGCGCAGTATTGATGGCAGGAGGATCAGGTACTCGTTTGAGACCATTGACCTGTGAGATTCCCAAGCCAATGGTGCCAATTTTAAATAAGCCCATAGCTGAACATATTATCAATCTCTTGAAAAAACACAAGATTACAGAAGTAATTGTTACTTTGTACTATCTACCTGATTCTATTAAGGATTATTTTCAAAATGGGGAAGAACTTGGGGTCAAACTAAAATATTCAGTTGAAGAAGATCAGCCACTTGGCACTGCAGGCTGTGTTAAAAATATAGCAGAGCTATTAGATGATACGTTCATAGTAATTAGTGGAGATAGCATTACTGATTTTGACCTCTCAGCGGCTATTGAATTTCATCGTCAAAAGCAATCCAAAGCCACTTTAGTTTTATCTCGCGTACCACACCCGATGGAATTTGGTGTGGTTATTACGGATCAAGACAGCAAGATTAAACGTTTTCTAGAAAAACCCTCTACTAGTGAGATTTTCTCGGATACAGTCAATACCGGTATATATATACTAGAACCAGAGGTCTTGGATTATCTCCCATTCCAACAGGAATGTGATTTTTCTACAGATTTATTTCCTCTTCTTTTAGAAAAGGGAGAACCTATCTATGGCTATGTAGCTGAAGGTTACTGGTGTGATGTCGGACATCTGGACTCTTATAAAGGAGCGCAGTATGATGCCCTTCAAGGCAAGGTAAATTTAGATTGGGGAAACTATAGTCAAAAAAGTCCCAATATCTGGGTTGGGAAGAATACTTATATTGATCCTAGTGCCAAATTGCATCCTCCTTTGCTTATAGGAGATCATTGTCGTATTGGGGCTTACGTAACTTTAGAAGCGGGAACTGTTTTAGGAGATCATGTGACTATTGGCTCTCATGCCAATCTCAGAGAATCGATTATTTGGAATGGTGTGACTATTGGTGAAGAAGCCTATTTAGCATCCTGCGTAGTAGCTAGGGGAACCCGCATAGAAAGAAGAGTGGAGGTTTTAGAGGGGGCTGTGATTGGCCCACTTTGTGTGGTAGGTGAAGAGTCTAAAATCAGTGGAGGAATTAAGATTTGGCCCGGCAAAAGAATTGAAGCTGGAGCTACACTCAATATCAACTTGATTTGGGGCAATACCGCCCGCAAAAGCCTCTTTGGTGAGCGCGGCGTCTCAGGCTTGGCTAATATAGACATTACCCCGGAATTTGCAGTTAAATTAGGGGCATCTTATGGTTCTACCTTTAAACCTGGTTCTCATGTAGTGGTTTCAAGAGATCAGCGCACAGTCTCGCGCATGGTCACTCGTTCAATGATCTCTGGCTTGATGTCAGTTGGTATTCATATTCAAAATCTTGAATCAACTGCCATTCCCATATCTCGTACCATGACACCAAGACTTGATGTTGTTGGTGGTTTTCATGTCAGGGTTCATCCAGAACGCCCTGATGATATATTGGTCGAATTTTTTGATGAAAACGGGATCAATATTTCCAAATCTAAACAGAAAAAAATAGAAGGGGCTTACTTCAAAGAAGATATTAGAAGAGTCAGAGTACAAGATATTGGCTCTGTTGCTTACCCATCACAGGTTACCGAAATTTATCGGGAGAGTTTTCAAACTCAGCTTAATGTTGAGGCTGTGCGCAATAGCGGCTCCAAAATTGTCATAGACTATGCCTACAGCGTATCTGGAGCGGTCTTACCTGAATTATTAGCTCAATTTGGGTGCGATGCTGTCGTGCTCAATGCCAGTTTGCGTCCTGTTCCAATTTCCAATGACGAAAGAGAAACTCTATTGGCTCAACTAGGTCAAGTAATAGAAGCTCTTAAGGCCAATCTAGGCGTTCAAGTTTCAGCTAATGGGGAGCAATTCATTCTGGTAGATGAGGTAGGACAGCCCATCAGAGGACAGATGTTGACTGCCTTGATGGTGGATATGGTACTTACTGCCGAGCCGCGTCATTCAGTTGTAGTACCTGTTCATGCCTCTAGCGCAGTTGAGCAGATTGCCAGACGTCATGATGGCAATGTTTTTCGCACTAAAGCCAATTCAAGCGCTCTGATGGAAGCCGCTCATTCCCTTCCTAATGTAGTACTCGGTGGTAGTAGTGAAACAGGTTTTATTTTCCCTAGACTACATCCTGGTTTTGATGCTATGTTTAGTATTGCTAAACTATTAGAAATGCTCACCATACAGGAGCGCTCATTAGTTCAAGTCAGATCTGAACTACCTCGAGTTCACCATCGTCATACTCAGCTTAACTGTCCTAGTAAGGTAAAAGGCGCTCTCATGCGTCATCTGATTGAAACCAAATCACCAGAGAATCTTGAACTCAATGATGGGGTAAAGATCACCAATCCTCATAATGACAATTGGGTTTTGATTCTACCAGATGCTCAACATCCTGTAGTTCACCTTTATGTCAATAGTGAAGATCGTGAATGGACGGAACAGTTCATGAAAACTTATCGACAGAATATACATACATTTATTCAGCGTACACAAGGTCTTTTTTAGGAGAAAAAGCACAATGAATAGTTTTGTTTTACTAGCCAAAATCGTTCGCAGTCCCGAGCTACGTTACACTCAAGAAAGTCAGACTCCCGTTACAGAAATGATGGTCGAATTTCCTGGAACTCGTCCTGAAGATAGTAATCTACTCAAAGTCGTAGGCTGGGGTAGTTTAGCCAATGAGATCAATGAAAAGTATCATCTCGATGATCAAGTAGTCATTGAAGGGCGTCTTTCCATCAAAACCTATGACAACCCTGAAGGTTTTAAAGAAAAAAAAGCCGAAATGATTGCCTCACGAGTCTATGGTATCAATGGGGGAATTGATTCAACTGGAAGTTATACTCCTTCTTCTGCTGAGAAAACATTTTCTCCAAGTGAGCCATTGCCAATAACTTCAGCGAGCTTTGAACCAAATAGGACTGAGAAGACACCTAGTGAAGTAACTGAAGAAGAAGATTTGCCTTTCTAAGGCCTACAAAATCAATTTAGATTAAGAGGGGTTATATATAACCCCTCTTATTTTAATCTCTATAACTAGATTTTAGACATATAAAAGGGTATTAGGTCTAAAATATTTTAATGTGGTGATCAATCCTGACCAAAATTATGAGATGATATGTTTTTAAAAATAAAAGAATATGCATGGACTAATAGAAATTTCGGCTATGTTC
>CAISPN010000104.1 GCA_903887375.1 uncultured cyanobacterium | reverse complement strand
TAGAAAGAATATGTAAACAATGGACATACTGGGCTTAGTGAACCAACCAAAAATCAAAGCAACTAAGGCATATTGCTTTCGACCAGCAAGCTGCTCACTTAAGGCTAAACATATAAAAAATGGCTCCATTACATGGACTAAATTAATCCCATTGCTATATAAAAGAGAAAAAGGTATAGTTACTGCAATCAACAAGATTCCAATTGGTTTCAAGTCAGCAAGATAAGCTATTTTTGCCATAGCAGCTACTGTCAAAAGATCGAAAAGTAGCATTATTCCACAAAATGCTTGGGGTGTTCTCCCAAATATTTCATACCAAATATGTCCAACTATTAAAGGGAATAAACCATAATTGACAGCAAAATCAACCTCTGGTATGAGACCTTTAGAAATCAAATAGTCCACTTTTAATCCTGCCGTTGTATCATCAAAAAGAATTGCAGTATTAATATTTCGTGGATAGAAGAAAATGAAAGAAAGGATAGTTACTATAGCAAGCAATAGCCACATACCCAGCCATGTAAGATGACCATTGTTTCCTAAAAACCAGTTGTTTCTTTTTCTTGTCAAATTCATAATGCTCCCCGTATATTTATTAGTTCAATGTAATGAGATAGTTATTTACTACAAAACTAGAACAAAAGTATCTTACTATCTTACTTAATTCTTGCGTCTTAAATATGTAAACATTTTATCTTTGTGATCAAATTCAAATTTGGCAAAATTTTGTTTAACCTTAGATATATTGGTTATACCTTGAGCATAACTATCTCTCCTAACCACAACCTGTTGAGCTTCCTCAAATTGTTTATTTATTCTAGCTAGGTCGCGATCATTTAAGTTAGCATCACTTAAGGGATAAAAGGAAGCTGGCATATGACAAGATGGAAAAAATAAATCTAATGATCCAGCAGCATATATTAGGGTGTTTTTAACCTTGCAAGAGTCAACAAGATCCGTCAATTCCTTTTTGCCGGCCTCATCTGCCCAAAGCCCAGCTAATGATTCTTGAGGTCTCATCGTATGCCAATCTAGGAGCATCCCCTTTATGGTTATCTTATAACCCAACATAGCAATAACAATAGCAAAAGATAGTATAAAAAACCGCAGATCTTTTAGTTGTCGTATATTTCTACTGGCAATCAAAGAAACTCCAACTACAATCAAGTATGAATAAGAAACCCATGATTGAATAGCGCCATAAAAAAAGAAAAGAAAGCTAAGGTGTAGGCATAGTATTGTTACTACTGTTTCTGACAAACGTTGAATTCTCTCGTTAGAGGTTTTTTTAATCTTGCCAAAAAACATATAAACGACAAATAAAATTAACAGGATTGTTAAAAATATCCATAGACCTGCCAAAGTTCCAAGATAATAAGTAATTTTGGCTCCTGAAGGTCCCCAAAAATTTCTACCTGTGTCGGAGAAAAAACCATGATATCCAGCCTCTTTATAAGCTTGTGCACTACCGAGTGGAATAAGGCTACTCAAAATTGGAGTGATTCCAAAATTAATGCTCACTAAAATTATTAGGGCTACAAAAGCTAAAAAGGGTAATCTTAATTGATAAATAATATCTCTAATTGATATTTTCTTTGTATATAAATCAAAGAGATAAGTTAAAAGTAGAAAAAATATGTAAACAATGGACATACTGGGCTTAGTGAACCAACCAAAAATCAAAGCAACTAAGGCATATTGCTTTCGACCAGCAAGCTGCTCACTTAAGGCTAAACATATAAAAAATGGCTCCATTACATGAGTCAGATTATTAATCCCATTGCTATATAAAAGAGAAAAGGGAATACATATAGCAATGAAGATGATTCCTATTGGTTTCAAGTCAGCAAGATAAGCTATTCTTGCCATAACAGCTACTCTTAAAAGATCGACAAGGAGATTTAATCCACAAAATGCTTGAGGTGTTCTCCCAAATATTTCATACCAAATATGCCCAATTATTAAAGGCAATAAACCATAAGCATATCTAAAATCAACCTCTGGTATGAGACCTTTAGAAATCAAATAGTCCACTTTTAATCCTGCAGTTGCATCCCAAAATAGGATTCCAGTATTAATATTTCGTGGATAGAAGAAAATGAAAGAAAGGATAGTTACTATAGCAAGCAATAGCCATATACCCAGCCATGTAAGATGACCATTGTTTCCTAAAAACCAGTTGTTTCTTTTTCTTGTCAAATTCATAATGTTACCTGTATATTTATCGGTCATTTTAAAAGCCTATGCACCTGTGTGATGATATGTTCAATTTCATATTCGGAAATTTGCACCCATAATGGTAACCTAACCAGACGATTGCTCAATTCATTGGTGTAGATTAAATCACCCGATATTTTACCATACTTTTTACCAGCGGGTGAAGAATGAAGGGGGACATAATGAAAAACAGAATTAATATCATATTCTTTCAATTTATCAATGAGTATTGTACGAGATTCTAGATCAGGCAATAATAAATAATACATATGAGCATTATGCTCACAGTCTGCTGGAATGATAGGTCTTCTAACCTTGTTTTGAGCTTCCAAATCGGCAAAGGCTTGATGGTATTGTTGCCAAACTGCTAAACGTCTTTCCTTAATTTCTTCAGCTGCTTCAAGTTGTGCCCAGAGAAATGCTGCATTGATCTCACTTGGTAGGTAGGATGACCCTACATCAACCCAAGTATATTTATCAACTTGTCCGCGAAAGAATTGACTACGGTTAGTTCCTTTTTCCCAAATTATCTCGGCGCGCTCGGCAAATTCTGGGTGATTAATCAACAAGGCACCTCCTTCACCAGAGATAACATTTTTAGTTTCATGAAAACTGATTGCCGCTAAATGCCCAAGACTTCCAAGTGCTTTAGATTTATAAGATGACATGACTCCCTGAGCGGCATCCTCAATCACAAGGAGATTATACTTGTGAGCTATTTCATTAATTAGATCCATTTGAACCCCAACTCCGGCATAATGAACAGGGACAATAGCTTTTGTCTTGGAGGTTATAGCCTCTTCTATTTTGGATTCATCAATGTTAAGGGTATCAGGTCTGATATCTACAAAAACAGGTACACCACCACGTAGAACGAATGCATTGGCAGTGGAGACAAAGGTATAAGAAGGCATGATCACCTCATCACCAGGGTGAATGTCAGCTAAAATAGCAGCCATTTCCAATGCACCGGTACAGGAATGCGTTAACAAAGATTTGTAGCAGCCGATATTCGACTCTAGCCATTGCTGACATTTCTTTGTGAATTCACCATTGCCAGAAAGGTGACCGTTAGCTATAGCTTTTTGCAAGTAAACATATTCTTGACCTGTAACAAATGGTCGATTAAATGGTATTTTTTTCATCGGAGACTCTCCAAAATAAAGTTTTACAAGTTATTTAATTTTTTTAGACTTCCTTACTCTCTGGAAATTTAGTCAGTAGAACTTAATGCCTTTCTAAGGAGTACTTCTGGTCTTTGTTCTTTTCATCTTGTTTTTTTACCCAGCGTATTATTGGCCTCTCAATTTTATTGAAACTAATCCAAGATATTCCAATTATAGTGATACAGGCAAGCGCTAGCGTGATGTAAGCATTGATACGTAAGACTTTGTAAGCCTTGTATGCAAAGCCCAATACAATCGCATGTGAAAGGTATGTAGAATAGGACCAATCACCTAACCTTGTGATAAAAGTATTGCTATTAAATCGATGTTCCTGAGTTAAAGCTGCTACAAGCAATAATACTGCGGCTATTCCATTGTAAACAGTGCCTCCGACATAATGAATGAGTATAAATGAACTAAAACATCCCAGCCCGAGCCCAACCCATAAAGGACAGACCCATCGCTGATTTTTTGAATATAAAGCCGCAGCTGACACTCCCATCAAAAATTCAAAAAGAATATCATTTCTATAAAAAGACGGAATAAGTATCTAACTTCAATTACGCCGATGCAAAGGCCTGTTAAACGCCAGCGCTTGGGTAAAAACAGAGTTAGTGCAAAAACAAGATAAAAAACCACCTCAAAATTCAAAGTCCAGCCCATGGTAAGTAAAGGAAACATTCCAATACCAGAGGGATTATTCATTGGTATAAATAAGATGGAGGATAGAAAAAATTCTGGTGAAAATTGAGTATATGGCACAATAGGTCCAAAAAATAAAAGCACTAAGGCAGTCAGTATGGTAAAGACCCAATAGGCAGGAACAATTCTTGCGATGCGATGACGCAAAAAAGTTAGGGTGTCTATGTTGCGCCCTGCGGTGGAACGATATATGATAAAACCACTAAGTACGAAAAAAATATCAACACCGAATCTGCCGTAAATTGAAAAAAATCTTCCAAAAAATCCTTGACCATGAAAATTAAAATAAATTTGCATGAAATGATGAAGTACAATCATCCAAGCTGCAATTGCACGTAAGGCCTGCAGTGAGTTAAGGACATTTCCAGTTGTTATTAGTAAATCTTTTTTCACAAAAAATACAGATTTTTATCTTTGTTTTCTATTGTTGATTTTCCAGTTCACTTTGCAAGTATTGTTTTTCCAACTCCAGAAGTTCCTTTTTTCTCGCAGTCAATCTTTTTGCAGGATTACCTATATAAATAGACCAAGGCTCAGTAGATTTTCTCACTAAAGTCATAGCCCCAACTGATGTTCCTTCCGCTAAAATGACACCAGGAAATACAATAGAACCTGTTCCAATAATACAGTGACGTTTAATATATACTGCACTTTTTTGTTCACTTTTATATCTAGTTGGTACAGTAGAGTTTGTCATAGTACTACCGCTATAGTCATCACTCTGCGAGAAAACATGGCAACCATAGGCAATCGTTGAAAAATCTTCAATAAAAACACCTTCACTGCCTCCAGCAATATTACAGAATACCGTAATATGAATATTTCTGCCGATTGAAACCCTACCAGAAACTACGCAAAAATCATCAATTCTTGAGTGATCCCCGATTTCAATCAAATCAGCATTATAAATAGCCGCCTTATCACTAATCAATACATTTTTTCCAAGACTCTTAAAGCCCATTTTTGCCAGTTGCTCAGCTGTTAAATATGCCATTTTTATTTGAAAATATTGAATTATTCATCAAAACTACTGTTTGTCACATTGGAAGTAGTATTTAAAATTAAATACATTGGTCTTCTTTTAGTTTGATCAAAGGTTTTACCCAAGTATATCCCTATTATTCCGAGAATAAATATGATGATACCTCCTAAGAAATATAGAGATACAATAAGACTGTTCCAGCCAGTAACTTTTGTCCCAAAGATTAGGAAGCGCAAGACAATATAAGTACCATAGACAAAGGAAAAAAAGGAAATATAAAAACCAAATTGAATTGAGATTTTTAATGGTTTATCAGAATAAGCAATGATAACCGAAGTTGCTAATTTTATTAGCTTGGCTAAGGTATAGGTACTCTTACCTGAAAAACGTTCATAGTGAACAACGTTTATACTGGTTGTGGGGTAACCCATCCAATCCACAAGTCCACCAAAAAAACGAAGGTTTTCTCTCATTGCTCGAAAACTGATAACGACCTTGCGAGATATAATCCTAAAATTTCCTACCTCTGAATCATAATTGAGATCAGCTAGGTAATTAAAGATTTTGTAGAATAACCAAGAAGTTAGTCTTTTAAACAATGGATCTTTTCTTTTTCCTCTTCGAGCTAGTACGACATCATAGCCTTCTAGAGCTTTATTATAGAGTCTAGGGATTTCTTCAGGGGCATCTTGCAAGTCACAATCCATCACTACAGCCCAATCCCCGTCACAGTAATTCAGACCAGCAGTTATGGCATAGTGCTGACCAAAGTTTCTAGTAAATTGAATACCTTTAACTCTATTGTCTCGCTTAGACAATTCTTCAATAATTTTCCAGGAACGATCACCGCCACAATCTTCGACCAAGACAATTTCAAAATCCTGAGTGATTGTCTCAAGCGAGCTGACTAGCCTAGTATAAAGTTCATCTAAACAATTTTCAGCTTTATAGACAGGAATGACAATAGAAATTATGGACATGACTAATAAACATGATTAAAAGGTATTTTTGTGATCTAGTTCAAATTTAGCAGAATTTTGTTTAGCTTTAGACATATTTGTTGTATTGCAAACATATATATTAATTAAGACTACGGACTGCTGAGCCTTCTCAAATTGTTTATTTATTCTAGCTAGGTCGCGATCATTTATTTCTGCATCCGTTAAGGGGAAAAAGGACGCTGGCATATAGCAAGATGGAAAATATAAATCTACAGCACCTGGACCAAATATTAGCGTATTTTTAGCCTTACAAGATGCAATAAGATCTGTAAGCTCTTTTTTGCCATCTCTATCCAACCCCAAAAACAGGTTCAATATAATCCTATCAGCTATTGGTGGATTTGCAGGATGAGCCACTGGGAAAAGCTGGTTCCAAAAGCGCCAAAGCCATATTCAAGATAAACTAAAAATTCGCAATTACTTCATTATGGCCTATGGTCTCAAGCCAATAACCCGTTTTGAATATCAGTCTTTAGAGGAGCGGTTGAATTTCCCAAGCAAATATCATGGTGAAGAGTAAAGTAGACCATTAAAAATAACTAAATGAATAGATTGGAAGCACTGAAACACCCAACGCATGGTTGGAGTAGAAGTAGGCTTACGTAAAAGGAATCCTCTTTCTGTAGATTGTTGTTCTTTGTACTTAATTAAAATCTCATCCCAAGAGAGTATCTCAGATTCTAAAATATTAGTAGCTAGAACGAATCTTCCAGCCCTTCTGGTAGCTTGTTTGGGGATTAGAGTAGCTATAAGGCGATAATGACAACCATCTGGTTCTTGTCCCTTAGTTGGTCGTCCAGCCTTATTATCGTAAGGTATTTGTTTAACTTCTATTTGATGGAGTTGTTGCTTGAGATCTGATTTTAATCTGGCTTGACTTTCAACTACCAACCATCTTTGTCGGATACCACCATAAGTATTACAGATACAGGCAATTTTATAGCCTTCTAATGTGGAGGAAATAAAGGCTTCTTCTGACACTTTTGCCATTAACTGTTCTGCGTCTTTAATCGTTGCTGGTACACGTGAAACCCATTTTAAGTTAGCTAATGATTCTATATTATCAACGCTATAAAGCGCAGCATCTGCTACTTTCAAATATAATGGTACATCTCCATCCCCACTACACATTAAATTTACAATAAATTGTTTGAGATCTGGTCGATGATCTTGAGAGTAACCATGTGTGATGATAATTGGCTTTTCTAATACCTTTCCTTCGGGGTCAATTGTCTCTTTCCTTAGATAAGCTCCATGTACGTGGAAAGAACTTGAATCTAAATGCAGACAATCTCTTTTGACTCCAAAAATCTCACTAGCTTGCAGTGCTACTTTCACAAATAGTGATGTTAGTCCTACTTCATACAGTTGGTCTAAGACTCTACCTAATTTGTCATCATTAAGATGACATGGTTCTATTCCTTCCCCTAATAAGTGTGAAGTGGCTTTACCGACAAAGAATCTCTCGAAAAGATATAGTGGTGCACTTATTAATGCTAAACCATGAGAATCATTGCTTTAACCGCCACTCCTGCACTAATAATTTCTTGGCAATGGGTTCCCACTTCCTGGTCAAGAAGTTCAACCAATCCCATTTGGCCAATTATTCCTGCTACTATGCCAGAGTGGTCAATATTTTGTACTCTTATTTTAGGGGTTATTTCTTCCATTCTTTCAAAATATCATAACTTCCATCCTCGACCTGCGGAATATAGGTTTTAATAAATAGATATGGAAAAACAAGCATAAATAAAGGCCCATATTCGTACTATATTAGCCTTGTTGTACGAAGAAACAGAACCAGAGAAAATTCAAACTCTAGTAAGTATAGAAGAGTTAGTTTATCTAGAGCACTTCCCCCTCAAAGATGCTTATCCAGGGGGATTAATCACTAATTAATTTCTACCTACATACCAAAAATATGTAGCCATGGGAATTGCTGTAGCTACCACTAGAAGTACAATCACCCAGACTGTTGCACCTCGATCATCTGTGTTTTCTGCTGTAGTAAAAGTACCTTCAGTATCAATTACCCTTTCTTGGGGAGGACCAGGATCTTCTTGCCCTGAAACCACTTGTGCGGTGCGGTTGCTAGCATCTAAAATTGCTTCATTGTACTTACTTCCCTCGCGCAAGGGGATAGCAACTGTTTTATCGGTGATGCTGCTAACTATTTCTGGGCTTAGCCTATTGCTCACCTTCTCACCTACAACCATCGCTACATTGTTACTGAGAGTATCTAGCACTAGTAATACTTGGTTTTCTTGTTCTTGCTTGTTGGGATACCATTTTGAGAAAAGCTCACTGGCCAGACCATTGATGGTTGCTCCATAGTCTAGGCGTTTTACGGTAACTATACGTATTTGATCACCGGTGGTTTCGGCTACTTTAGCTAGTTGCTTATTGATTTTGTTTTCATTGCTCAGGCTGATTACCTCAGCTTGATCTACTAAATAGTTCTGAGATATTGATTTTAAACTGGGTAGATCATAAATTCCAGTTGCCCAGGCAATATTGTTTGAAAAAATGAGGACAAAAACCAACAGAGGGAGAATTATTTTTAAAATTCTTGACATAGATTTGAATGTTATTTGAACATATAAAAAAGCCTAGCACGGATCAACGTCTAGGCTTTTGGGATTGGAAATGAAAATTAACTACAGGGCAATGGTTTCTTGAATTGTCTTGTTGTAGATTACCCGACCAGGGGTTGTTTTAATAAATTGAGAGATTAGCTGACCATTGGCATCTTCTCTGATTCTGCGCTCACGATAAACCTTGGCTACACTTTTATCTTCTAGTGTCTCTTGAGAGATGATTTCATCATCGGGTTTATCTGTCATTACCTCTCCTAGGTAGCGTACCCAGATTTGTGAGTGCAGTTCCACTTCTTTTTGATGGTATGCTTTGATCACATCATCCAATGAGGAGAAGTACTGTCCATCTCCTTTTTGAACTTCTGGATTTTCAGCAGTTAAATAGTAACAGCCTAAGACCATATCCTGCGAGGGCGCTACGATAGGACGTCCAGTCGCTGGGGATAATATATTGTGGCAAGCTAACATCAAGAGTCTAGCTTCAGTCTGCGATTCAATAGATAAAGGAACGTGAACCGCCATTTGATCTCCGTCAAAATCCGCATTAAAAGCAGGACAGACTAGAGGATGTAGTTGTATTGCTCGTCCTTCTACTAAAATTGGTTCAAAAGCCTGGATTCCAAGTCTATGGAGCGTTGGCGCCCGATTAAGGAGAACCGGGTGTCCAGTTATGACTTCTTCCAAAACTGTCCAGACCTGGGGATCTCCTTTTTGAATGAATTTTTTAGCAGCCTTGATATTGTTGACGATCTGGTTTTTGATCATACGGTGAATGACAAAGGGCTGAAATAGCTCTATGGCCATTTCTCTAGGCAGTCCACATTGGAAAATTTTCAGCTTGGGTCCAACTACAATTACTGAACGGCCAGAATAGTCAACCCTTTTTCCAAGTAGATTTTGACGGAAACGCCCCTGTTTTCCTTCAATAATATCTGAGAGAGATTTGAGAGCGCGGTTATTAGCCCCAACAACGGTTCTACCTCTGCGACCATTATCAATCAAGGCATCTACCGCTTCTTGTAGCATCCTTTTTTCATTGCGCACAATGATCTCAGGCGCCATGATTTCTTGCAGGCGGGCCAGTCGGTTATTTCTATTGATCACCCGACGGTAAAGATCATTGAGATCTGAAGTAGCAAAACGTCCACCATCTAACTGTACCATGGGTCTTAGATCTGGCGGAATCACTGGTATGACACTGAGTACCATCCAATCAGGCGCAGAGCCCGTGGCAACAAAATGATCCATCACACGGAGACGCTTGATAATCTTGGCTCTTTTTTGTCCCTTAGTTTCAACTACTTCTTTGCGTAATTTTTCAGCTTCTTCTTCTAGATTAATTTCCTGGAGGAGTCGTTGAACAGCTTCAGCGCCTATGCCGACATCGATCCCTTCGAGTTCTGAGTTTTCAGCATAAATCTGCTCTTCTATCTCTAACCACTGCTCTTCACTCAGGAGCATTTTATAAGCTAGATCTGGTTTGTTACCAGGATCGAGTACGACGTAGGCATTGAAATAAACTATCTGCTCTACATCTCTCAAGGGCATATCTAACAATATGCTTAAGTAGCTGGGAATCCCTTTGAGATACCAAACATGCGTCACTGGCGCTGCTAACTTAATAAAGCCCATACGGTGCCTACGCACTCTTGATTCTGTGACTTCAACTCCGCAGCGCTCGCAAACAATACCCCTGTGGCGTACCCTTTTATATTTACCGCACCAACATTCCCAATCCTTGGATGGTCCGAATATTTTTTCACAGAACAGCCCATCCATTTCTGGCTTTAATGTCCGGTAGTTGATAGTCTCCGGTTTGAGAACTTCGCCAACGACCGTTCCGGTTCCATTACTTAAGGTTCTCTCTCCCCATTGACGTATCCTCTCTGGTGAGGCTAAACCGATTTTCAGGTAGTCGAATCTTTGTTCTGTTGTACTCATGCTTGTTGTTGCGCAGGGTATTACAATTTCTTAGGGACAAAATGCCATTTGCTTTTAGGCATAGTCTCCAATTTTAACATAAAGCAAGTTCTATTTAGGCTATATTTCTGTATTGCTTAAATATCAGAGAAATGATAGAAAACAGGCTACCAATTAGGAGAAAGGCGCCAGCTAGATTACTAACAGCAAAACCGAGAATTCTTTTTTCGGCCGCTTGGTAATAACCCCAAGCATAGAGAACTCTCCCTAATAACCAAATTGCCCCTAAAATGGCACCATGATTTGGATTGACATAGTAGGAAAATAGCCACAGCAATGGCAGAAAGAATATCAATTGCTCCAGTGTGTTTTCATGTACGCGCACTGCTCTTTCAAAACCAGGATCTCCACTCATTGCTGGTGGGTTAATTTTATATCTAGCGCGCGCCCTTCCTACATTGATGACAAGTACAAAGTAAAGCAGCAGGGTTAAAACTGTAATGAGACTGGGGTAGAGAAACATAATTTAAGACAATAAAGGTGAGTGAGTTGGTACACCAATAGCTCTCGGGTATTCTAGCGATGTAGATTTTGTCTTTTTGAGATAAACACAATTACGTGTGCTCCCAGAGACTGGAGTGCTTAAGGATTTGAGTGAATTTATTTCACCTCCTAATTTAGCACTAACTTGGCAGAGATTTTGGGTTTGATCTTCACTCCATTGGCCTCTATAGAGAATTGCGCTGCCTCCTATTTTCAGTAAAGGTAAGGCATATTCAGCGCAGGCTGATTCTTGGGCTACTGCCCTAATCAAGACTAGATCATATTGTTCTCTATAAAGGGGATCTTGTCCTAGCTCTTCTATCCTGGCAGCAAGAGGTTCTATATTTTTTAGGAGCATTTTTTCCTTGAGCTCGGCTAAAAAATTTACTTTTTTTTTAGTAGAATCAACCAGGGTGAGCTGCCAAGTAGGATAGGCAAAAGATATAGGTAGACCAGGAAAGCCTGCGCCTGTTCCTATATCTATAGCCTTAAGCTTTTGTTGCTCAAAAACACCAACAACTGCCGCTAGAGAATCCCATAGATGTTTTTCCCAAAATTCCAAAGGCTGGGTAATTTTGGTCAAGTTTAACTGTTGGTTTTTCTCTAGGATCAATTCATAGAGCTTTTGGAATTGGCAAAGAACCTCGCCAGATGGAGTCCAATTTAATGTATCTAGCCATAACTGCTCTAGAGTGGGTAATTGCTCTTGCATAGTTAGAGGTAATAGCGAAATGTGCTAACCACTCTGCGCTCTCTGGTTCTTAAAGCTACCCTAAGAAATAGAGCGGTCTGGTTATGCAGAGCGGCCTCCCACCATTTGCGAGTGACAAATACCGGTAAAATCACAGTCGAGTAACTATTGGGATGCTCTCTTTCCCAGCTTTCAATATATTGAGTCAAAGGGCGAACCACAGAACGATAGGGCGATTCAACTATATCTATCGGGACATCTATCTGTAATTTAGCCCAATCGCTTTTGATCCTCTCTAGGTTGCTAGAACCTATATCTACGTGAACAGCCTTGACTTCATCTGCTATGGTGAAGGCATATTTGATTGCTTCAATTGTCCCTTTATTCAATTGTCCTACCAGAACGATAGCGGTATTGTGAGCGCCTTCTAAGGGAGCTCTTTTGGGGTAGACTATCGGTTCAATTGATTTCAAGCGCAGTAATGAGGCAATTTCTTGATAATGATCATGTATCTTGACAAACAGTAAAACCACCAAAGGTATGGCAATTACTACTATCCAGGCTCCATCTTTAAATTTGGTGAGGATAATTACCGCCAAAACAATTAATGTCGTAAGCGCGCCTAGACCATTGAGAATTGAGCTGCCAATCCAACCACTGCCTTTTTCTTTAAACCAATGGGCTACCATGCCCGACTGGGAAAGAGTAAAGGATGTATATACTCCCACAGCATAGAGGGGTAACAGAGTGTTGACATTTCCCTTAAACAGAACCAAAAGAATCGCAGCAAATACGCTGAGGGCTTTAATTCCATTGGAGAAAACCAAGCGATCTCCCATATGAGAAAGTTGGCGTGGTAAGAATCCATCTTTGGCTACCAGAGAAGAAAGACGAGGAAAGTCGGCATAACTGGTATTGGCCGCTAGAATCAAGATCAAAAGAGTGGCATACTGCAATATATAATACAAAGGTCCGCCACCAAATATAGCTCTACCTAGCTGTGAAATAACAGTCTGTCCGTTGGCTTGGGGGATTAGATTGTAGGAGCCAATTAGATGGGTCAGTCCAATGAACATCAGCCCTAGGATCAATCCCATATAGATCAGTGTTGTCCTGGCGTTTTTCCATTCAGGCTTTTTAAAGAGCATTACCCCATTGGAGATTGCCTCTACTCCAGTAAGGGCTGTACAACCTTCGGCAAAGGCATGGAGCAGAACAAACCAAGTCAGAGGATGGTGCTCGGTTAGGTTGTGTACCTCAGGGGTAATGTGACCTGAGCTCTGTTTGAAAAAACCCAAGCCCAAAAGTAAAAATATACTAAATATAAAGCTATAGGTTGGAACCATAAAAATTCTACCTGCTTCTCTTACCCCTCGTAGATTGGCTATACTCAGCAGCAAAATGCATACTAGACCAATCAAAACTTTATGAGGAGCTAGAAAACTATAGGCAGAGGTGAGCGCATCCACCCCTGCTGCCACACTCACTGTAACGGTTAGTATGTAGTCAATTAAAAGAGAAGCCCCAGCAACTAAGCCCGGATAGGTACCAAGATTCTCCTTGGCTACTGTATAGGCTCCACCTCCTTGGGGATATGCTTTAATAGTCTGACGGTAGGAGAGGATCAATATAGTCAGCAGTAGACCAATGGTTAATGAGATGGGAAAGGAGTTGGTTAGTGCTGTGCTGCCAGCAACTATCAAGACCGACAAAATAGCCTCTGTAGCATAGGCCACAGAGGATAAAGCATCTGAAGAAAGAATAGCTAAGGCCGAGAAATTACCAAGTCTCTCATGACTTTGAGCACTAGTCGGTAGAGGCTTCCCGAATAAAAATTCGCTGAAGTTAGACCAAGATTGCATAACAGTAGAATTTTTTAAACTACTGTTGTTTTAACATATTTGAGGGTTAAACGCTCATCTTCTACTTCAGGTTTAATGATATCGCCTTCTTTGAAATCACCCCTTAGAATAGCCTTGGCGATCACAGTTTCAAGATAACGGCCAATTGCTCTTTTGAGTGGACGGGCTCCAAAGACTGGATCATAGCCAATTTCAGCGATAAAATCTAGGGCTTCATCAGAGATATCCAGGGCTATTTTTTGCTCTGACAGACGCTCTTGGAGGCGTTTGACTTGAATGCGTACAATATCACGTAGTTGTGACTTTCCTAAAGCATGGAAGATAATTACCTCATCAATGCGGTTGAGAAATTCTGGTCTAAAACTAGAATTCATCGCTTCCATCACCCTTGAGCGCATCTCTTGGTATCTGCTGTCATCGCCGGCTATATCCAAAATGTACTGAGAGCCTATATTGCTGGTCATGATGATGATTGTGTTTTTGAAATTGACCAGCCGGCCTTGTGAATCAGTCAAACGGCCATCATCTAGGATCTGCAGCATGATGTTAAACACATCAGGATGAGCCTTTTCTATTTCATCAAACAAGATTACTGAATAGGGCTGACGGCGAATTGCTTCAGTCAATTGTCCACCTTCTTCATAACCTACATAGCCTGGAGGGGCTCCAACTAAACGTGAGACTGTATGCTTCTCCATATATTCAGACATGTCAATGCGCACTAGAGCATTTTCACTATCAAATAGGTTGCTAGCAAGTGCCTTGGCCAGTTCTGTCTTACCAACACCGGTAGGGCCTAGGAAAATGAAGCTAGCAGTAGGGCGGTTGGGATCAGCAAGACCAGCTCTGGATTTGAGGATGGCATCCGAGACTGCGCTGACTGCTTCATCTTGTCCAATGACTCTTTCATGTAGTTCATCTTCCAGGTGCAGGAGCTTTTCTTTTTCTGATTCCACCATTTTGGTTACTGGTATACCAGTCCATTTGGAGACAATTTCAGCAATATCAGTTTCAACTACCTCTTCACGCAATAGGGTTTTGCCGCGCCCTTGTTTTTCTGAGAGCCTGGTTTCTATTTCTTGGATTTGTTTTTGCAGTTGAGATAGTTTGCCATAACGCAGTTCAGCAGCTCGATTGTAATCGTAGTCGCGTTCTGCCTGTTGGATTTCTACGTTTAACTGCTCTATAGATTCCTTGAGCTGGCGGGTTTGATCAATTTCTTGCTTTTCAGCTTGCCATTGTTCATTGAGCAGCCTCTGGTCTTCTTTAAAGTTGGCTAGTTCTCTTTCGATCCTACTTAGGCGCTCTTGAGAAGATTGACTTTGCTCTCTGCCAAGAGAGAGTCTCTCCATCTCTAGTTGTAAAATTTTGCGATCTAATTCATCTAGTTCTTCTGGTTTAGAAGTGATCTCCATTTTTAGCTTGGCCGCAGATTCATCTACCAAGTCAATTGCTTTATCTGGTAAAAAGCGATCACTGATATAGCGATCTGAGAGTACTGCTGCGGCGACCAAGGCGCTATCGGCTATTTTTACACCATGGTGAACTTCATAGCGCTCTTTGAGTCCGCGCAAAATTGAGATAGTATCCTCGACGTTGGGCTCATCTACCAGAACCGATTGAAATCTTCTCTCCAAGGCGGCATCTTTTTCTATATATTTGCGGTACTCATCAAGTGTGGTTGCTCCAATACAGCGAAGCTCCCCTCTTGCTAGCATGGGTTTGAGCAGGTTACCTGCATCCATTGCTCCTTGAGTAGCCCCAGCGCCTACTACTGTATGAATTTCATCAATAAAAAGAATGATATTACCGCTGCTTTCGGTGACTTCCTTGAGAACAGCTTTGAGCCGCTCTTCAAATTCTCCGCGATATTTAGCACCGGCTATCAAAGCTCCCATATCTAAAGAGACCAGTTGGCGATCTCTTAAAGATTCTGGTACATCTCGATTGATTATTCTCTGGGCAAGTCCTTCTACAATAGCTGTCTTCCCAACTCCAGGTTCGCCAATTAAGACAGGATTGTTTTTGGTACGTCTAGAGAGAATCTGTATGGTTCTGCGAATCTCTTCATCTCTGCCAATTACTGGATCTAATTTACCTTCTCTGGCTAATTGGGTAAGTTCTCTACCGTATTTTTCCAGTGATTGATATTTTCCTTCTGGGTTTTGATCGCTCACTTTTTGACTTCCTCTAATTGCTTCTATGGTTTTTTTGAGTTTTTCTTCATTGAGTCCAAATTCTTGAAAAAGTGACCTACCGAGGCGATCATCTTTGGCAAAACCTAAAATCAAATGTTCAATGGAAATGAAGTCATCTCCATAACCTTTGCGATAGTCTTCTGCTCGATCTAAAAGTGTATCTAAACTCTTGCCTAAATAGACCGATTCGCTGACATTGGATAGTTTTGGTTGGGCCGCAATGAATTGTTCTGTCTTATCTCTCAAGCGAGATAAATTAACCTGGGCCTTGGCAAAGACACTTTCGGCTAATCCTTCTCCTTCTAAGAGGGATTTGAGTAGATGTTCTGATTCTAATTGTTGTTGTTTATTGGCTTTGGCTATTTCTGGAGTACGGGCAATAGCTTCCCAAGCTTTTTCTGTAAATTGGTTAGGATTACTAGGCTGCATACTTTTAAAATCTATATGTTTAGTTTATAGTGCCATTGTAATGAAGATCACAGACTAAAGAGGCAGTGTAAACTCTACCAACGGTTGGGGGATTTCTCTACGGCAATAAACGATATAAAATCGGACTTATTGTCTGCTTGGGTTAACAGTTCCAATGGTCTGATATTCTTATAAACAGCAAGTCTATGCTCAGGAGACATTAATGCAGCGTTCTGGCTATTGGCAGATTCTCCCCTATATTCGTCCTCAATCGAGAACTATATTGCAGGCATTTGTCTGCACCTTAGTTTTCACTGCAGGCTGGCCGCTTTTGATACGTATTGTCCAGGAGTTAGGTAAGTCTGTTGGGGCAGGGGATGTCCAGACCATCATCCGAGTTTCTGGGATAGCTGCCTTGGTTTTGCTCATCAGAGGGATTGCTCATTTTGGGCAAGATTCCCTTATGGCCAAGGCTGCACTTAAGATCACCCTAGATATTCGCACCAAGGTCTATGCTCACTTGCAAACTCTCAGCTTAAATTACTTTGAGACAACTAGAACTGGTGATTTGACTTATCGGTTAACTGAAGATGTGGATCGTATTGGGGAAGTTGTCTACAAAGCTTTCCATGATTTTACTCCTTGTATACTGCAATTGATAGTTGTCATCGGCTATATGATCTATCTCAATTGGCAGTTGACTATTGCCGTGCTCATCTTGGCTCCTTTGATGGGAGTGTTAATCGGGGCTTTTGGAGAGAGATTGCTCAAATTCTCTCGAAAAAGTCAACAGCAGATCTCTAACATCTCTTCAATTTTGACAGAGGTCTTTGGTGGAATCAGATTGGTGCAAGCCTTTGCCGCAGAAGAGCATGAACTTAACCGTTTTCGCCAAGAAGCAGATCAAAACCGCAGAGCGAAGTATTTAGCAGAAAGGCTCAAAGCTTTACAATATGGTGTGGTTGGTTTTTTAGAAGCCATGTGTGTGGTCTTTCTCTTTTTTCTGGGTGGATGGCAGATCTCCAAGGGGAATTTGACTGGAGTTCAGTTTATTGGTTACATAGTCGCTGTGGCTATGCTGATAGACCCGATTGGACATCTCACTAGCAACTACAATGAATTTAAACAGGGACAGGCTTCTTTTGATCGCATTTTTGAACTGTTTAAACTAGAGCCTTTGATCATCGAAAAACCTAATGCCAAGAACTTACCTTTGGTAGATGGCAAGGTGGAATTTATTGAGGTGAATTTTGCCTATCAGAGTGATCAGCCTATTCTCAAGAATATAAATCTAACAGTCTATCCAGGAGAGATGATTGCTTTAGTTGGCTCATCTGGAGCCGGTAAGACTAGTTTGGTCAATCTCATCCCCCGCTTTTATGATCCTCAACAGGGTGAAATTCTGATTGATGGTGTTGATATTTCTCAAGTTAATCTCAAAAGTTTAAGGCAACAAATTGGCATTGTTCCCCAAGATACCCTCTTGTTTTCTGGCACAATTGCTGAAAATATCGCCTTTGGACAGAGTGAATTTGAGCTAGAAGATGTGCGCAATGCTGCCCAAATAGCCAATGCCGATCAATTCATTTCCCAATTTGCCCAAGGTTACTATACTCATCTAGGCGAAAGAGGAGTCAATCTCTCTGGTGGACAGAAACAAAGGATTGCTATAGCTAGGGCAATCTATCTCAATCCGCGCATTTTGATCCTCGATGAGGCAACTAGCGCGCTTGATTCAGAATCAGAACTTCTTGTACAAGAAGCCCTAGAGCGGATCATGCATAATCGTACGGTTTTTGTCATTGCTCACCGCCTGGCGACTGTGCGCAAAGCAGATCGCATTTTGGTGTTAGATAAGGGCAATATTATTGAATCTGGCACCCACGCTGAACTGCTAAGCCATGGTGGACGCTATAGCCAGTTCCATACTCAGCAGTTTCGTCGTTAGGAACTTAATAACTTATCTGCAAGGTCACCAAGGCTTCTATATCTTGTTGCGCGCCTATTATTGTGGTAGTGCTGCTTACTTTATCGGCGCTCATGGCATATCGCGGCGCTCCGCCATTATAAATTTGGGCTGAGGAGTTGATTTGGATGTTGCTGACCTCTTTGGCTTTGAGATTCAATGTTTTGAAGATTACCTCAGCTTTCTGCTGCGCATCGATAGTGGCTAGCTCGAGGGCTTTTTTTTGAGCTGAGATAATTACCTCTTCACTAGCTGTCATACTCAGTCCATTAATACTGGTAGCTCCAGCATTGACTGCTCCATCCAAAATAGTTCCCAATTGTTCAGGAGTTGTTCGAAAGCTCACTGCGTTGGTTCCAATGTAGCCAACCATCTCTCTTTTGTTGTTATTGTATTGGTAATTGGGCTCTAGGCGAATTCCCTTGGTCTGGAGTTGCTCTACCTTGCGTGAGCGAAGAAAATCCAGCACGGAATTTGTTCGCCTGGCCATTTCCTGCTGAGTTTTTGTGGCACTTTTGTCTTGAATTTCTACAGAAATTTCTATTTGAGTAATGGTTGTTGCAATTTTTTTAATCCCAACTCCCGTAACCGTCAAAGTTCTGGTTGAATTTTCTATAGCTGCTATTGCTGAATTGGTAATCATCAAGCTTGCTAAAAGAGAAATCAGCACAACCATCAGCCAAAATTTAGCTTTTTTCATCTGTTTATCCCAAGGGGATCCTAATATATCCCTATAATAATAATTCAAGACTTTTCAAGCAGATCATTGAGACTGTTTATCTCCAAAATCTATGAGCGAAAACTTAGACTGGCTCTTGCGTGGCACAGCAGAAATATTTCCCCAGCAGATTAATTCTCAAGATATTCGAGAGTATTTCCAACAGCTAGATAGACCCTTGAGGGTAAAATTTGGTATTGATCCAACTGGTTCGGAAATTCATCTAGGCCATAGCATTCCAATTCGTAAACTACGGGCTTTTCAAGATGCAGGACATATAGCAGTTTTAATTATTGGTGATTTCACAGCTCAAATTGGCGATCCTACCGGTAAATCAGAAGTACGCCGTCAGTTGACAACAGACCAGGTTAAACAAAATGCGCAAACCTATCTAGATCAGCTCAAACCTATTTTGGATTTTCACACTCCTGGCGCTTTGGAGATTCACTACAATTCTCAATGGTTAGATCGCTTAAATTTGGCAGATATTTTGGATTTGCTCTCGACTATGACAGTAGGACAGATGATCGCCAAAGAGGGGTTTAAGGAACGCTATAACCAAGAAAACCCCATCTTTTTGCATGAATTTATGTATCCGCTGATGCAAGGGTATGATTCAGTAGCAATTGAGGCTGATGTGGAGTTGGGTGGAACCGACCAAAAGTTCAATATTGCTGTTGGTCGGGATTTACAAAAGCACTTCGACAAGAAAACTCAATTTGGACTTTTGTTACCTATTTTGATAGGTACTGATGGTAGCCAAAAGATGTCCAAATCTCTCAATAATTATGTCGCCCTAGGTGAAGATCCCCTCAGTATGTACTCTAAGCTTGAGAAAATTCCTGATACCCAACTGCGCAGCTATTTTGAACTGCTGACTAACCTTCCTCTAGATCAAATTGCTGAAAATCCTCGCCAAGCCCAAAAACAATTAGCCTTGGATATCGTTGCCCAATACCACGGTCAAGAAGCTGCCCAAAATGCTCAATTAGCCTCAATTGCTCTGGTGAGCTCTGCTGGCAGTGCTACCGATATAGTGCCTGAATATTTAATCAAAGATCTCAATTTTCCTCTCAAATTAGTCAATATCTTGAGCGCTTCTGGCCTATGTAGTAGCAACAACGATGGCAAAAGACAGATTGAAGGTGGAGCTGTCAAGTTTGATGGTGCCAAGATAAGCGATCCTAATCTCTCTTTTGATCACCCCAGTCAAATTACTAGCAAGGTACTACAAGTTGGCAAAAAGAAGTTTGTTAGATTGATCTAGTTACTAAAGACAACTCTTGTAACCTTTGGTGAGCAGCTCTTGTTAGCTACTGGTATACTATATCAAAAGCTTATTAATAGATAAAGATGATCGTTATTCGAGATTCTCATTCAAGAGGTAGAGTAGTCTTAGATTGGCTCAAAAGTTTACATAGTTTCTCTTTTGGCAATTACTATGATCCAAATCATATGGGCTTTAAAAGCCTTAGAGTAATCAACGAAGATGTAATCAAGCCAGGCAAAGGTTTTTCCTCCCATTCTCACAAAAATATGGAGATTATTACATATATCATCAAGGGGTCTGTTGAGCACAAAGACAGCTTGGGAAATCTCACAGTCATTAAAGAGGGAGAAATTCAATGCATGAGCGCTGGAACTGGAGTCACACACAGTGAATACAATGGTTCTCAAGAGGATATATTACATCTGTTACAAATTTGGATTCTCCCTAATCAAACTGGACTAACTCCCAGCTATCAACAGCGTTCTGCCAATTTTATAAACAATACAAATAATTTAAATTTATTGATTTCCTCAACAGCAGAACAAGGCAGCCTCTTGATCCACCAAGATGTCAAACTATATCTTGGAAAATTAGAACCAACAGAGCAGATATCTTTCAAACTTCAAAGCGGCAGAGATGCTTGGTTGCAGATAATCACTGGGGATTTGCTGCTAAATGGAATTACCCTTAAAGCAGGTGATGGCGCTGCAATATCTCAAGAAAATCATTTAGTGATTGAAGCGGGCAAAGAAAAGGCAGAATTTTTATTATTTGATCTAAACTAAATATGCAAAAATTATACGAAGGAAAAGCTAAAATTCTTTATCAGAGTGAAGATCCCGAGGTTTTGTTAACCTATTTTAAAGACGATGCCACAGCCTTTAATGCTCAAAAGAAAGGACAGATCAAGGGCAAGGGCGAGGTTAATTGTACAATCACCGCTGCTATCTATAGATGGCTTGAAAAACAGGGAATCTCAACTCACTTTATTGAGCAAATAGCCCCTAACCAAATGACTGTAAAATCAGTCAAAATCATTCCCTTAGAGGTGGTCGTCAGAAACATAGCCTCTGGCAGTCTCTGCAAACAAACAGGACTAGAAGAAGGAACCCTCTTAAGTGAACCATTAGTTGATTTTTACTTAAAAGATGACGCTCTAGGCGATCCTTTGCTCACTAGTGAAAGAATCAGAATATTAAATCTAGCTAGTCAAGAGCAAGTAAATAAAATCACAGAAATAGCCAAGAAAGTCAATCGCTGCTTGCAGGATTTTTTTCTCTGTTGTGACATTACTTTAGTTGACTTTAAGCTCGAATTTGGCTTAAATAACCAGGGGCAAATTCTCCTAGCAGATGAGATCAGCCCTGACACCTGTCGCCTTTGGGATATGAGACAAAAAGATTCCAAAAATCGTGTATTGGATAAAGATCGCTTTCGCAAGGATCTTGGGGATGTAGAAGCGGCTTATTATGAAGTACGAAAGAGAGTTCTTTCTAGGGTTGACAGTTTGTAAATAGGAACAATATGCTGAGACTTCGGTCTACATAGCCATTAATATGTTAAGTGTATTTAAAAAGAAACAAGTTTTATAAAGCTATGACGCTTCAATTGGGTAGGTGAAAGTGCTAAATCAGATGCGAATCCTGCGTTTGTCTCCTTTTTTCGTTTTAGCACTGACTGCTGCAACGACATTAAATCTCTCCTTGGCTATAGCCGCAAAGGCTTCTACTGAGGTTTCCACCGAAGAAAGAATCAAACAGAGACTCTTTGTTGCCCAGGGGAATATTTTAGTTCAGTTGCCGGCAACTACTCCTTCTGGAAATCCCACTCCTACTCCTACTCCTACTCCTTCTGGTTTCCCACAACCAGTTACATTACCTACGCAAAATAGTGGCACTTCCGAACCAGAACCAAGAGTTTTAGTCTCAGAGGTTCTCCTTACCGGAGTAGATGGCGAGCTCAAGGATTTAGTCTACCGCACTATCCAAACAACACCAGGAAGAAGTGCTACGCGCTCTCAACTAAAACAAGATGTTACGGCTATCTACAATACTGGTTACTTCGCCAATATCAAAGTCACTCCGGTTGATACACCATTAGGTGTCAGAATTATCTTCGATATCCAGCCTAATCCGGTATTAAAAAAAGTCAAATTGAGAATCGTACCAGATAGTGATGCCAAACAAATTATACCTCCGGAATTACTTGATAGTACATTTAGCCAACAATATGGCAAAACACTAAATTGGAAAGACCTACAAGAAGGAATCAAAAAAATCAATGAATGGTATTCCAAAAATGGGTATGAACTAGCTCAGATAATTGGCTCACCCAAGGTCTCTGAAGATGGGACTGTAACTTTAGTATTATCTCAGGGAATAATTGAGAGCATAGAAGTAAAATTTTTCACCAAGAAAGAAGAACCCCTCAAAAGCGGGAAAACCAGAGATTTTATTGTCACTAGGGAGATGCAATTAAAACCGGGTGATCTCTTTAACCGCAAGATAGCCCAGCAGGATCTCCAGAGAGTATATGGCTTAGGAATCTTTGAAGATGTCAAGCTAGGATTTGCCCCCGGCAAAGATCCACGCAAAGTGATCATCAGCGTCAATGTTGTAGAAGGTAAATCAGGCTCAATCGGAGCAGGGGCAGGTTATAGCAGTGAAGCTGGTGTATTTGGTACTATCAGCTATCAAGAGCAAAATGTAGGAGGCAACAACCAGACCCTAGGACTAGAATTTCAAGGTAGTTTTCAACAGTTGCTCTTCAATGTCAACTTTACCGATCCCTGGATAGCGACATTACCTAACCGTATCTCTTACAGTGTCAATGCTTTTCGTAGTAATTCGATGTCTCTGGTTTTTACTGGAAACAATTCATCTTTTATTACCCAAAATGGTTACAGTGATCCAGAAATCATCAGAACAGGTTTAGGATTGACTTTTGGAATTCCCCTAGCTGATGATGTATTTAGTAAGCCTGAATGGAGACTAGCTGCTGGTTTTACCTTCCAGCAGGTGCAAGTTCAAGATAACAGCGGCAATATTCAGCCCTTTTCACAACCACTCAATGGCTATCCAGCAGTACAGTTTAGCGCTAGTCCTTCTGGGATAGATTACTTACTGGTTTTTACTGTCAGTGCCACTAAAGATGATCGAGATAATCCCCTACAGCCAACAAGAGGATCTTCTCTAAGGCTAAGCTTAGATCAAGCCGCCCCAATCACCGAAAATGTCTCATTCACTCGCATAAGAGCAAACTACAGCTACTATATTCCTCTTAAATTGATTAATTTTGACTTTAGCCAAGGTCCGCAAGCTCTGGCCTTTAACATCCAAGGTGGCGCAATGTTGGGTAGCTTTCCTGGTTATGAGGCCTTTGTCGTTGGAGGTTCTAACTCGGTACGTGGCTATCCTGATGGTGAAGTTGGCAGTGGTAGATACTTTGCTCAAGCTACTGTAGAATATCGCTTTCCTATTTACTCTATTGTTGGAGGAGCCGTTTTCTTTGACTATGGAACTACATTAGGATCTATGGGTGGCGTACCAGGTGCCCCCGGTGTTGCCAGATTATTACCTGGCTCAGGATATGGCTATGGTGTTGGTGTTCGTATACAATCGCCAGTGGGAGCTATCAGGGTAGATTACGGTATCCCAGAACAAGGTGGCGGTCGTATTCAATTTGGGATTGGCGAGAGGTTTTAAATGCAAAAGAGCCTTGGCCAAACTTTCTCTGTTTCTGGGATAGGACTACATCTTGGAGTTGAGGCCACAGTAACCCTCAAACCCTCCCCAGCCAATACCGGACGCTATTTTGTACGAGTTGATTTGCCAGGAGCTCCATCTATTCCAGCGCAGATTCAATCAGTTGGTCAGACAGTTCTTTCAACCGAATTGAGCGCCAACGATGCCCAGGTAAAAACAGTAGAGCATCTCCTGGCAGCTCTAATTGGTAGCAAAGTTGACAATGCCTGCATTGAGATAAATGGCCCTGAAGTTCCTCTACTTGATGGTTCTGCTCAAATTTGGCTAGAGAATATCGAAAAAGCTGGAATAGTCGAGCAATCTACTACAGCAGCAACCGAAGCGATTGTAGTTACAGAGCCAATCTGGGTTAGAAAGGGAGATGCCTTTGTTGCAGCACTACCCAACCTTGAGGGTACACGCTTTAGCTATGGAATAGACTTTCCCTATCAAGTAATTGGCAATCAATGGTTTAGCTGGAGCATAGAAAAAGATGACTTTAGCCAATTGATTGCTCCTGCTAGAACCTTTGGCTTTGCTGACCAGATTGAACAATTGCGCCAAAATGGCTTAGTAAAAGGTGGAAGCTTAGACAATGCACTAGTCTGCGATCAAGATAAATGGCTCAATCCACCTTTGAGGTTTGACAATGAGCCAGTACGCCATAAACTCCTAGATTTACTGGGAGATATCAGTTTGCTAGGGAGATTACCGAAGGCTCATATCATCGCCTATAAGGCTAGCCATCAACTACACCTAGAGCTAGTGCGAGAGATTTTAAAACGGATAGAGAGTCCCTGAACAAGGTATAATCATCAAGACTTACAAGCGAGACTTATTTCAATATTAATGTCTATTGTCGATGATCAGTTAATTAGTACCCATGCCGACCAGAATCCCGAGGAGGGAATTTCTCTCTCTCTTCCTCTAGATGTTAGAGCGCTCAGGGAACTTTTGCCCCATCGCTATCCTTTCGCTCTGGTTGATCGCATAATTGAATATGTTCCTGGACAAAAAGCCGTGGGCATCAAAAATGTAACCATTAATGAGCCATTTTTCGCTGGTCACATCCCGGCCTATCCAATTATGCCTGGTGTGATGATCATTGAATCCATGGCCCAGGTATGCGGCGTTATCCTGACTCTTTTACCAGGGATGCGTGGGCAGTTTTTTGCCTTTGGTGGAATCGACAAGGCTCGCTTTCGCCGTCCAGTAGTTCCCGGAGATCAACTGGTGATATCCGTAGAACTTCTCTCATTTAAACTTAACCGCATCGCCAAAATGCGAGGTAAAGGTACAGTAGATGGGCAAATTGCCGTGGAAGGAGAAATGTTATTCTCACGTTTTGAGTATTGATAATTGACATTCATTGTGACGAAATGATAGAGGATGATGCTGACCAATCTAAGTACAGAAGAAGCTCCTAAAAGACCGTTGATTCATCCTACGGCTGTGATTCATCCGGGTGCTGATATCCATCCTAATGTGGCGATTGGACCTTATTCAGTCATAGGCGAACATGTCAAAATCAGCGCTCAGACCGTGATTGGTGCACATGTAGTGATTGAAGGACCAACCGAGATTGGGGTTGGCAATCGTATTTTTCCTGGCGCGGTTATTGGTCTTGAGCCACAAGATCTCAAATATAAAGGAGAGATGACCCAGGTCAAAATCGGTGACTATAACCAAATCAGAGAGTTTGTTACCATTAATCAAGCTACTAATGCCAACAAGGTTACTTATATTGGCAATAACAATCTTTTGATGGCCTATGTCCATGTAGCTCATGATTGTGTGATTGAAGATGAGGTAATTATTTCCAATTCAGTAGCACTAGCTGGACATATTCATATTGAGTCCCAAGCTAAAATTAGCGGAGTTCTTGGAATACATCAATTTGTGCATATTGGTAAACTAGCCATGGTCGGGGGAATGACTCGGATTGAGAGAGATGTTCCTCCTTACATGATGGTCGAAGGTAATCCATCTAGAATTAGATCTTTGAACTTGATTGGTCTCAAAAGAGCAGGGCTAAGTGAGGATGAAATCAAACAATTGAGAGAGGTCTATCGGCTATTGTATCAATCTTCCAAGACTTTCAAAGAAGCACTAGACGAACTTTATCCTCTTTGTAGCAGTAGCCAACATCTACTGCATCTTCATCAGTTTTTAAAGAGCTCTATTGGAGGTGGAAAGCGACGCGGGCCCATCCCAGCTAAAGGTTAAAGATCATGAGGATAGCAATTAGTACTGGAGAAGTTTCAGGGGACCTGCAAGGTGCTATGTTGATTGCTTCTCTTTTCAAGCAAGCAGATTTATTGGGAGTAGATTTGGAGATCTATGGTCTTGGTGGCGATAGAATGCGCCAGGCTGGGGCAACAATCCTAGCTGATACCACGGTAATTTCTTCAATAGGACTTTTCGAGGCGATTCCTTTTATATTGCCCACCTACTGGAGCCAAAATTTACTAAAAAAATATATTAAAGATTACCCTCCAGATTTGGTAATTCTCATTGACTATGTTGGACCGAATTTAGTTATTGGTAGTTATCTTAAACGTCATTATCCCCATATACCAATTTTTTATTATATTGCACCGCAATCTTGGATTTGGGATCCCCGTCCACAAGATACAAGGGAGCTTGTTTCTTTTACCGATCATCTGCTGGCAATATTTCCGAAAGAAGCTACCTTTTTTCACCAACAAGGTTTGAGTGTAAGCTGGGTGGGACATCCCTTACTAGATCGCATGCAATCAGCCCCCTCAAGAGAAAATGCGCGAAAGTCACTGGACATCAAAGATGATGAAATCGTTGTTTCTATCTTTCCAGCTTCGCGCAGGCAGGAGTTGAAGTACCTTTTGCCAGTAATCTGCCAAGGATGTGCCTTATTACAGGAAAAATCGCCCAACATTCGTTTTCTCTTTGCCCTATCTTTGGAAAGATATCGAGAAAAAATCGAAGCAGAGATAACTAAATACAAACTTAAGGCAATTGTGGCTCAAAGAAACACGCTAGAAATTATGGCAGCAAGTGATCTGGCAATTGCCAAATCAGGTACTGTTAATCTAGAATTAGCCCTTCTGAATATTCCTCAAGTGGTAGTATATCGGCTCAGTCCATTGACCATGTGGATTGCCCGTAAAATCCTAAAATTCTCAGTTGCCCATCTAGCTCCTTCAAACATTGTTCTCAACCGGGATATCTCTCCTGAACTAATTCAAGAAGAAGCTACGCCTGAGCGTATTTTTCAAGAATCTATAGATTTGATTTTTAATCCACAAAGGCGTCAAACAACAATGGATGATTATCAGACAATGCGCAGCGAACTTGGTGAAGTTGGGGTCTGTGATCGCAGTTGCCAAGAGATTTTTAGCCGACTCCAAAAACAGTAGTAAGAAAAATGGATTTATTGCGTTCGTTGCCTTTAGGACTTTATCTGGAACACCCACTGACCTGGCTGCATAGGCTTGATCCTAGAGTAAAGATGGCCTGGCTATTGAGCTTTTTGCTCTCACCCATTTTGGCCAATTCTTGGTATCGTCTCTGGGTAGTTGGGATTTTAATTTTGCTTACTTTTGTAGGCAAAATACCCAAAAGAGTATGGTGGCAACAATTAGGGCTATTGCTGCTCTTTTGCTTGTTAATTTTTGCCCTGACATTATTACTGCCTGATGGAATGAAGATGGATTCTCAGCCTCGAATTATCCCCGATAACTCTCTCAATTTACCACAGGCTACTAGTTATCAATATACTTTGCTAGATCTGCCACTTTGGGGTGATAAATTGCGCTTGAGTTTTACTAGGCATTCCCTTTATTTAGCTGTTGGAACTAGTACTTTTTTGTTTACGGCAATCTACAGTAGTACTTTATACCTGTTGACTACCGCGCCAGAAGAAATCACGGCTGGCCTTGAGGAGATATTAGCTCCTTTAGAGCGTTTTAACATCCCTGTTACTGAGATTAGCTTGACTTTAACTTTGGCTTTGCGTTTTATCCCGTTGGTTATGGAAGAAGTTCAGAATTTAACCCGCTCTATCAAGACCAGGGCAATTGACTGGCAAAAGTTGGGTTGGAAAAACGGACTAAAGATCTGGTTAATAGTTGTAGATAGACTGATCGAAAATCTTTTGGTAAGAGCTCAGCAGATTGCCATGGCTATAGAGGTCAGGGGATTTACCAGTCCTAATGAACACCGCGTCCTTTGGCACTCTTTGCAATTAGATAAAGCAGATTGGCTGGTTCTCGGTGGGCTAATTATTTTTTGGGCAATCAGAATAATTTGGGGTGGGATGTCCTAAATTTTTTAAACTTTACTGCGCTAATTAGGGTAAATAGGTGATTTTGCCTGATAATGTTTTTTTAAGTATTAAAGCAACTCTAGCAAAATTAAAAGTGTCTACATTAATGACCAACGAAACCTATCTCAATCATCCTAATTTTGGACTACTTTATCGAGTATGTCTTTTGGATAATTCCAAGGAGCTTTATACTACACTTTATGCCCAGCGGCTTTTTTTTATAGTATCGGTAAGTTCCAATGTAGTCAATTTTGAACCAGTTAGCCGTTCTGATGGTAGGACAATAGTAGAAACCCGTTTGCGGCATTTACGTAGACTCGAAGCTACTGATGACTATCTCAAACTACAGCAGATTTACAAACAAACTTTTCAATGAACATCGCTGAGCGTGTAGCCCAAGTATATAGCCAGATTCCTGCAAATGTACGTCTCATTGCGGTTACCAAACAGGTTGATGCCCAGCAAATTAGGCAAACCTACAACCAAACCAAAATCAGAGATTTTGCAGAAAACAGACTGCAATCTGCTCTTGAAAAAAAGCCAATGCTGCAAGACTTGTCTGATATCTGCTGGCATTTTATTGGCCATCTCCAGTCCAATAAAGCCAAAAAAGTTATCCAAGAGTTTGAATGGATTCATTCTGTAGATAATTTGGCTCTCTTGCAACAGCTCGATAAAATTGCCCTACAAAATAATCTTCAGCGCTCTATTTGTCTTCAGGTTAAGGCGCTCAGTGATCCCAACAAATTTGGCTGGACTATTAGCCAGTTACAACAAGAGTTTGCAGAAATTGAAAAATGCCAAAAATCTCTCTCAATTAGAGGTTTGATGACTATCTTACCAATAGGGCTCTCTAGTGAACAGAAAATTGCCGCATTTAGTACTATTAGAGATTTAGCTAAGTCTCTTTCTGCTTCATCTACTGTTACACTGGATCAATTATCGATGGGTATGTCAGGAGACTATAGAGAAGCCGTTGCCTGCGGTGCAACCATGATCCGTCTAGGACAAGCAATCTACTCTCTTTAATTACCAATCAAAAATTTCAAAATTCTTCTATGGCAAAGAGAAACTGGCAACCAATTATCGAAGAATTAGAAAAAATTCTGGGAACCGATGGTGTAATACGCAAACGAGATGAACTGATCACCTACGAATGTGATGGACTGACTGCCTACCGGCAGAGGCCAGCACTGGCAGTTTTGCCTCGCACCACAGAACAGGTGGCATCTATTGTATCACTCTGTCATCAACAAGAGATCCCTTGGGTTGCTAGAGGTGCTGGAACAGGCCTTTCAGGAGGCGCCTTACCCGTAGAAGATGGCATATTGATAGTTACAGCCAGAATGAAACAGATTCTAGAGATTGACCTAGATAACCATACAGTGACAGTTCAACCTGGTGTTGTTAACAATTGGGTTACCCAGGCAGTTAGTGGTGCTGGTTTTTATTACGCGCCTGATCCCTCTAGCCAGATAGTTTGCTCAATTGGCGGTAATATTGCCGAAAATTCAGGAGGTGTTCATTGCCTCAAATATGGAGTAACGACTAACCATGTCTTAGGCTTGAAAATCGTTAGCCCAGATGGTGCAATTCTAGATCTAGGTGGAAGTATCGGCGAAATGCCTGGTTATGACCTTACAGGAGTTTTTGTTGGCTCAGAGGGAACTTTGGGAATTGCCACCGAAATCACCCTGAAAATTCTCAAAATTCCAGATACTATTTCAGTTCTACTAGCTGATTTCACTTCGGTTGAAGCAGCAGGTGAAGCAGTTGCCTCAATCATAGATTGTGGAATCATACCAGCTGGAATGGAAATCATGGATAATCTCAGCATCAACGCCGTAGAAAATGTCGTCAAGACTGGCTGCTATCCGCGCGATGCGGCAGCTATCCTCTTGATAGAATTAGACGGTCTGGCCGTGGAAGTGAGTGTTAATGAGCAAAAGGTATCTCAAATCTGCCTAAATCATGGCGCTAGAGATATTACAATAGCAACTGATAGTGAAACACGTTTGAAGTTATGGAAAGGTCGCAAAGCTGCCTTTGCCGCAGCAGGGAGAATGAGCCCTAACTATTTTGTACAAGATGGCGTAATTCCACGCTCTCAGCTAGCTGATGTGTTGAAAAAAATCAATCAGCTCTCTCAAGAATATGGCTTCAAGATAGCCAATGTCTTTCACGCTGGAGATGGCAACTTACATCCGTTGATTCTCTACGACAATTCTATAGAAGGAGCTTGGCAACAGGTAGAAGAGCTAGGAGGAGAAATACTTAAGCTTTGCGTCGATGTTGGGGGATCTCTTTCGGGAGAACATGGCATAGGTATGGACAAAAACGCTTATATGCCCTATATGTTTAACCAGATTGATCTTGAAACGATGCAATATATCAAAAATGCCTTTAATCCTAAAAATCTAGCCAATCCAGGCAAACTTTTCCCCACACCAAAAAGTTGTGGAGAATCAAAAACAAACTAAAACATAAAAAAATTGAATATAAAAACAAATTTACGACAAATCCAAAAGTACTTTTTATTAATATTTATCTATTTTTTAGTTGCCTCTGCCAGTTTCCAAGGTTATTTTTCCAGGTGGAGTTTTTACAATGGGACTGCCTGGTCGATAGATGGACTTTTTGATCAAACTGTCTCTAAACCAATGGTCAACCGACAATTGATTCCAGAGATAGCCAAAGCAATAGATCAAAAAGCCCCTCCCATAATTAAACAGAAAGTTTCCAAACAGTTTTTAATTCATATAGAAAGAGTATATAGAACAAGAGATTTAAATCCAAACTATATTTTTCGCTATTTTATAGTTTATGTAATATCATTTCTTTGCTTATTGATTTCTATGTTTTTACTTAGGAGGCTATGTATTGATGTTACAACAAATAAAGTATCATCGACATTGGCTCCTCTTTGTCTGGCCTTATCTATTCCTGTTTTTCAAAATAGAGGAGGGTATTTTTATGATTTTTCTGAATTGATGTTTTTTGCATTAGCAATACTTTTGGCATATCATAAGAAACTTGTTTGGATAATATTGTTGATACCATTAGCAACATTAAATAAAGAAACTTTTATATTATTAATTCCAACTTTGATTCCTATAATTAAACCGTTGGTATCACGTCAAAAAATGATTACATTTACTGTTATTGCCCTATTTATATCTACAATATCTTATCAATTTGTATCAAACAATTACAGGGGTACTGAATCAACATATCCTATGTTTTTTCATTTCTTTGGAAATATACCTTTCTATTTAAATCCCTTGCATTACTTGTTTCTGGAGTATCACCCCCTTTATAGTGTAATTGCACCCACAGGTTTATCTGTGTTTTTTATATTTATTGTTTATACAATTGTTTCTCAATCTTG
>CAISPN010000103.1 GCA_903887375.1 uncultured cyanobacterium | reverse complement strand
GATAAATATCGCCGCCATTTTGGCAGATATATCTTAATCCTGAATTTCTAGTATCTCCTTGAGCAATGGTATTAGTGGCAATAAGTCCCATACTGCCTTGATCTTTTAATAGCTCAAAAGCTCTACGGAAGAAATAAGCAACTAGATCACTATTGCCATGAGTCTCTGGATAGATTTCTTTAAGCCAGTCGGGATAACCTAAAGGATGACTATTAATTAAAGTATTTTTGCCCATAAATGGAGGATTACCTACTATGGCATCAAAGCCTTTTTCAGCTCTAGCAAAGACTTCTGGAAATTCATTTTCCCAATGAAATGGAGCAAAAGTTAAAGCGGAGCTATTAGATGAATCAAGTCTTACTTTATTTAAAATCTCTTCTCGCTCTTTCTTTTGTTTACCAGAAAAGAAGGCTCCTACTATTAGATTTCCTTTGGATTTATTGTTACTGGAGATAGATTCTGCTTGTTCATTAAGCTGCGCTTTTAGATCATAATCTTGCTCATTAAGCTGATAGATAGAGATCCTTTTATCTATTGCTTGATTTAGCTCTAATTCAAACATTACGCTGAGATCATCTTGGGCTATCCAGGTAAAAGCAGTAATTTGTGATTGCATCAAACCGACTAGAGAATCTCCAGGTTTGATAGCATGATCTACAAAAGTAAAGGGTTGATCTTTGGAGAGAGTAATTAGCCAGAGAGATAATTTAGCCAAGTTGACAGCAAACGGGTTTTTATCTACTCCATAGAGACATCTTTGGGCTACTAATCTTCTAGCTAGCAAAAGAGGATCTTCTATATCAGGAAGCTGCTCATAATGCTCCCAAGATTTGACTAATTGCTCTGCTAAAAATCTACAGGTTTCTACTAGAAAAGCGCCAGAACCTACGGCTATATCACAAACTTTGATATTCAAAATAGCTTCTGGAACTGGATAAGCTCCCAGTTGAGAGATGATGGGAGTAAGTGTGTTGGCTACTAGGGGTCTTGTGAGCTCTCTTGGTGTGTAATGTGAGCCGCTGCGCCTTCTTTGCTGTCCTGGCTGGAGGTAAAAATCTCCCTTGGATAGAAGATTATTGGTACGAGAAGAGATCTTTTTGCTGATTGCTGAGAGTAGCTGTTCTATAGTGGTCGCCTCTTTAACCCCAGCGCTCTCTTTGGGTGATAATTTGCATAGGGCTTGATCTTGGATTAACTTAGCTCTTTCATTGGGTTTACTGGAGAGGATCTGCTCAATGTTTATGACTATATCTTCTGGCCTTAGGGCAATAGAGAGGCCTTGGGCTTGCTCGATTTCATAGCCCATAAGAGCTTCATAGACTGAACCAATTTCTTCTACATCAAGGCTTTTATAAGATAGCCTTTCGGTATCTAGAATTAATAAATTCTCTAAAATGCGGTAGATTGAATAATCTGGTACAAAAGGAGTCTCATCCCAACCTTCTAAAAAAGGATATTCCCTAGGGTCAAAGAGTTGTCCATGTCTAGCCGGTAAAAACTGATCAATGCCTTGGTAAACCAAACGAAATAAACCCAAAAGATGGCCCCAGCCGCCATAGCGCGCATCCATCGTCTCATGGTGCTTACTATCATCCTCTTTGAGCTTTTCATAGAGCCCGGAGACTGAATAATTTTGCTGATAAATCGCCTGATCTGGCATTAAAGATGAATCTTCGCTATAGAGCAAAAACACCATTCTCATTAAGGTTGTGACCAGTCCCCCGTAGATCACCTCTGGTTTAATATCAGCTAATAATCTGCCTCTGGAAATATCATTGGCATGTTGAAAACCCCTCAATAATTCCCAAAGAGCATCGAGCACCTGGGAGGCAAGTTTAGTAGAAACTAGAGCTTGAAAAGCCCTACTATCGCTCAAAATTTTAGATAAACGGCGATCTACTGGTACATTAAAGAGCCGATCTGCCCCCAGCAGCATATCCAAAGCCCCGGCTACTGGCCTGCCATCTATATGCTGCATCACATCGATTGGGAAAACTATATAGCCAGAAGATTCCCCCCTAGGAGCGTAGATTAACCTGAGCTCTAGTCCATTGAAAATTAAACCAGTATGAATCTGGCTTTCTCTGATTAACCTTTCAAACTTTTGGTGAAAGCTGACTTTCCAACCCTTGGGATCTATGGCATCTATATCTTGTCCGTAAGCTAATTCCTGCACAAGCAAGATATATAAACCAGTATCAGGATCTTTTACTCTGTAACTAGGGGTTAACAGCTCACCATATTCAGGTAAATAAAATTCTATCTTGGGATCTAGAGAGAGATCCTCGCTGAGCCATTCGAGAAAGCCAATAGCAAAGCTGGCAAAATCACCAAACTCGATTTGAGATTTGAACCTTTGCTGCAGTTCAATAGACCTTTGACGATTCACATAGGCTCCCGATTTAGCCAGAGCTGGCGGAGAGACCACCAAGCCGACTGGCTGAACCAAGCCTAGCCATTGCTTATGTTGATAGAGTTCTGGATCAAATCCCATAATCACCCAGTTGATACTATCTAATATATTAGATCAAACAGTCTCAACTAGATCCTATGGGTTTGAATTTACCTAAGTTAAATGGGCTTCTAGGAACCAAAGACGCTTATCAATTGTGCGGGAGATCTCGGTATAAAGATCTGAAGTATCAGCATCTCCAAGATCGCTAGCATGATCAATAGCGCCTCTTAAATGTGCGCCATAGGCAGCAAAGCGATCAGCTAGAGCATTGAGATGATCAACACCTTGGCTGATATCTAGAGGATATTCACTCAAAAGAGAATTACTAGCAGCTACGCGAGCAGTTCCTTGAGGAGATCCGCCTAGAGCTGTGATCCGCTCAGCCACCAAATCCACATAGTCCTCTAGCTCACTAGAGAGCTCATCAAAAAGCTCATGCAACTGAAGAAAATTGCTACCTTTGACATTCCAATGAGCTTGTTTGGTCTGTGTTTTGAGATCTAGAGTTGTGGCTAAAGTTTTTGAGAGAAGCTCAACTATAGAGGTGCGAATCGTGATGTCTAGATCATGGCGAGTTGGATAAAAACGAATAGTCATAAATCCTCTTAGTTTTTTAAATAAGCTTCCAGAGCCTCAGATCCTCCAATTAATTTACCATCAATGAACACCTGAGGTGTAGTAGCAGCGCCTGATACAGCCTTGAGTGTCTTGGTAGTGATTTGACGAGTTAGAGTAATCTCTTCATATTGCAATCCGTGATCTTCTAATAGGGCTTTGGCTTTAGCACAGAAAGGGCAGCCTACTTTAGCGAAAATAGTAACCAAGGGCAATGGTTTAGCCTGTGGGTTGATATAGCTGAGCATAGTATAGGCATCGGAGACCTCAAAAGGATCCCCTTCTACTTCAGGCTCAATGAACATCTTTTCAATCAAACCATCTTTGACGAGCATTGAATAGCGCCAAGATCTCTTGCCAAAACCCAAATTGGTTTTATCTACCAGCATGCCCATACCTTCGGTGAATTCACCATTGCCATCGGGAATCAGGAGCACATTATCTGCCTCTTGATCTTTGGCCCATTCATTCATCACAAAGGTATCGTTGACAGATATACAGACTATTTCATCTACTCCATTTTTACGGAAAACCGGTGCCAATTGATTGTAACCAGGCAGATGTGTAGAAGAACAAGTAGGGGTGAATGCTCCAGGAAGAGAAAAGACAACGACTGTCTTACCCTTAAAGATCTCATCTGTAGTGACATTGATCCATTTATTGTCTTTGCGCACAGGGAAAGTAACACTAGGTATTTTTTGACCTTCTTTATTGGGCAACATATCTCTGCTTCCTTTTTTAAATTGTATTCAGTATGACTTTAATTATACCTGTAAATTAGTGTAGTCGTAATGAGTATGACTTGTCAAGAGAAAATGGGGACTTTTTTCGCTGTATAATGCGATTTCTAATAACAATAAGCAAAGATAAGCATATGAACAAAAAAGCCTGGATATTTCCTGGACAGGGTTCACAAGCTCTCGGCATGGGAGTTGACTTACAAGAGAAAGGAAGCGAAAAATTCAAACAAGCCCATGAGATCTTGGGCTATTCGATCTTAGAGAAAGTACAAAGCAGTGAGGAAGAGCTCTCTCTGACGCAATATACCCAACCTTGCCTCTATGTAATCGAGAGTATCTTAGTTGATCTTTGCAAAGCAAAAGGGCTTACTTGTGACTATGTAGCCGGGCATAGCTTGGGAGAATATGTTGCTCTCTATGCTGCTGGAGTATTTGACTTTGCCAATGGATTGGAGTTAGTTAAACAGAGAGCTTTAATCATGAGCCAGGCCCAAGGCGGAAAGATGGCCGCGCTGATGAAATTTGATAGAGCTCACTTAGATGCAGTATTAGAGAAAACTCCCGATGTAGTCCTGGCCAATGACAATAGCGCAGAGCAGGTAGTCATTTCAGGAACAGCCGAAGCTATCGCCACAGTTCTAGAACAAGTCAAAACCAAACGCTCTATGGTGCTCAAAGTCTCAGGAGCCTTCCATTCCCCCTTTATGAGTGAAGCTGCCAGCAAATTTGCGCAGGTTTTAGATAATGTTACCTTTCAAAGCGCGCAGATACCAGTACTTTCTAATGTAGATCCTGTCCCCACGCAAGATGAGCAACTGCTCAAAGAAAAACTCAAAAGGCAGATGACAGGTTCTGTGCGCTGGCTAGAGACAATGTTGAGATTGCCTGAGCTGGATATTACCGAAGTAACAGAAATAGGTCCAGGAAAAGTTTTAACAGGCTTAGTTAAAAGAACTACCCCCGAATTAGAGCTTAGAAACATCAGTAGCCTTGCTGATATTGGCTAGAAAGTATATCTGTCTATTGTTTAGGTACTACAATCTTTTGTTGCATCTGATACCGTTTAGATGTAAGAATGCAAAGATATGAGCAAATTTATATAAACGGAGATATCCTTGGACTCTAAATTCTTATTAAAAATTGTTTGGCTAGAGAATAAATTGGGCATTGCAGTAGATCAGGTGATAGGCGCAGCAAACAGCCCTTTGACTATCTACTTTTTTTGGAGTGATCAAAACAATACTCAAGAGACGACAGCCTGGGACCGACTCAAAAGCGAATTAGACGCCAAGCATTGGATCCCAGAAGAAAAAAGAAACGAGGTATTAAACCAAGCAACCGATGTCATCAACTACTGGCAAGATCTCAGAGATAAAGACCAGAAAGTAACCATCAATGAAGCCCAAAGCCATTTCCCCGAAGTTGTTTTTACTGGAAGCAAGTAGATAGATGTTGGTAATTGGCCTGATGAGTGGAACTTCCGTTGATGGAATTGATGCGGCCTTGGTGGAGATTGAGGGAACTACGGATAACTTAAAGATCCATCTTCTTGCAGGTAATACCTATCCCTATCCTGGGCAACTGCGAGAGCGCATTCTTTCACTTTGCGGCGGAGAGAAGTTATCTTTGCCAGAGTTAGTTGAGCTTGATGAGGCAATTGCCCGGCAGTTTGCTCTTGCAGCGCTGGAAATTGAACAGCAAGGCTGCCAGGATGCTCAATTGATTGGATCTCATGGACAGACAGTCTATCATCGGCCTGCTCAAGAAGGACAATTAGGTTACAGTTGGCAACTAGGCCGAGGTGAGCTGATTGCCAAGCTGAGCCAAAGAACAACGATCACCCAGTTTAGACAAGCCGATATCGCAGCAGGTGGACAGGGAGCTCCTTTGGTATGCAAAGTAGATGCAGCTCTTTTAAGCGATATGCAGTATTCCCGCTGCGTGCAAAATATCGGAGGAATTGGCAATTTAACCTATATTCCAGCGCGCAATAAACCCAACTGGCAGCAAGAAGTCATAGGCTGGGATACCGGTCCTGGCAATGTTCTGTTGGATTTGGCAATCATGGAGTTAACCAATGGACTACAAAAATATGATCAAAATGGAAACTGGGCCTCTAGCGGTACTCCTTGCCATGATTTGGTAGATAAATGGCTAGAAAACGAGTTTTTTCAACAAGCGCCGCCTAAATCAACTGGCAGAGAGCTCTTTGGCCCGGATTATTTAAAACAATGCCAACTACAAGCCCAAAAATATCAACTTTCTAGCGCCGATTGGCTAGCCAGTTTGACCGAATTAACAGTCTCATCTATAGCTCTAAGCTATCAAAGGTTTTTGCAAGAAATTCCCCAACAGGTTCTACTCTGTGGTGGAGGAAGTCACAACCACTATTTAAAAAGCAGACTACAGGACAAATTGGGACAAGCTAGCCAGGTGATGACCACTGATGAACTGGGTCTGAGCGCAGATTATAAAGAGGCAATTGCTTTTGCGGTATTGGCTTATTGGCGTATGATCGAGGAGCCGGGCAATCTACCGCAAGTCACCGGAGCCCAAATACCAATGCTCTTAGGGCAAATTCACCTGCCAATAACCCAATAGCAGCGTTTTTTGATAAGGCGAGTTTAAAATACAGAAATAATCAGCAAATCACTCAGCTTATGATTGCAGATTCTCACTATCGTCGCTTACTTGCGGATCGCTATCAACTGTTAGAGCTGATAGGAACAGGGGCCATGGGTCAAGTCTTCAAGGCAGAAGATAAGCTCCTTGGAGGAGTAACAGTTGCTGTTAAATTTCTCTCTCAAACTCTTTTAAGCGAAAAAATGAAAGAGCGCTTTGAAAGAGAAGCAACCATCTCGGCTCTTTTAGGTGAAAAAAGTATCCATATCGTCAAAGTCAGAGATTATGGCATTGATGAAAAAGAAGTACCTTTCTATGTGATGGAATTTCTCTCTGGAGCCAGCCTCAATGAAATTATTAAAATACATCCTATTGAATTAAAACGCTTTATTTCTCTGGCTAAACAGATCTGCTACGGACTAGATTGCGCCCATAGGGGAATTATCTTTCAAGGGGAAAGCTCTTCTATAGTACATAGAGACATCAAACCTAGCAATATTCTAGTAGTCCAAGATTCTGGCATGGGAGATCTGGTAAAGATTCTAGATTTCGGCATAGCCAAACTGATGTACTTAAACGAATCTCAGACCCAGTCTTTCATGGGCACTTTAGCCTACTGCTCACCAGAGCAAATGGAAGGCAAAGAGCTAGATAACCGCTCTGATATCTATAGCCTTGGTGTAGTGATGTATGAAATGCTCACTGGGAATATGCCCCTGCGCCCAGAAGGCTCTTCATTTGGGGCTTGGTATGAAGTTCATCACCACAGCAAGCCACATCCTATTGCCCCGAGTTTCAAAATTCCCCCTCAGCTCAATTCACTGATTCTAAAATGTCTAGCTAAATCACCGGATGAGCGTCCCCAGCAGATTAGTGAGCTCATTCAAGTTTTAGAAACTCTTGAAAATCAATCCAGCCCGAGAACAACTCTTTCTACCAAGGGAAATTTGCACAATATTACTCAAGATATTTCCCCTTACGAAATTGGGTTAAATACCTTATGGCCTGGCAATAAACCGATAGAGAAAATTGTTTTTCCTGGGCTGTTGCATACCCCAAATGGCGATATTTTAGCACTTTGGACGATGCTCGAAGAGGAAGATATAGTAATTCGTATGTCGAGTATGAGATACAATCAGTTCATCTTTTTGAGTAATCCTCATCCAATGTTACTCTGGATAACTGTTTTGAATCATCCTGAATATGGCCCGCGCTGGCTAAACTGCTACCTAGATCTCAAAACACCCACAGGGCAGAAATTCGCCCGCACCATGTCTGATAATGGCAACTATTGGATTTTATTTTTTGCCCTAGAGCATCCTGGTAAATGCAGACAGATTATGGCTTCTCCTATTTCCTCTAGCCAAAGTATGAGCCTGAAGAACTGGGCTAACAATGCCCAAACCACCAAAGCAGGAGATCCTCAAGCTAGCAAAAAAATTCTCAAAAGAGAGCTAGAAAAAATCAAACCTAAAATCTTGACCAAACTCAACTCTCAGATGATGGGCGAAAGTACTGCTTCTTTTTTGAGAACCAAGAATAGTAATAAATAGCAACAATCATCACTAGACTTTGGCGCTAAAATTATAGAGCCAGCCATAGTTATTTATTTTGAATATTCATTTGCAATGGTAGAGATAACTCGTAAGCAGTCCAAGGTAGAGGGCATCAAAGAGCGTAGTAACTTTTTGCGTGAGCCAGTCGCCACAGAACTTAAGCAAGATACTACCCACTTTAGTGAAGATGGGATCCAAGTTCTCAAATTTCACGGTTCCTATCAGCAGGATAATCGAGATAATCGAGTAAAAGGTCAAGAGAAAGACTATCAGTTCATGCTGCGCACTCGTAGCCCAGGTGGCTATATTCCAGTTGAATTATACCTAACGCTGGATCGCCTCGCTGATAAATATGGCAACCATACCCTCAGAACAACTACGCGCCAAGGCTTTCAGATTCATGGAATTCTCAAAAAGAATTTGAAAACCGTGATCAAGGAAATGCTCCTGAATATGGGTTCGACTCTCTCGGCCTGCGGGGATGTCAACCGCAATGTTATGGCCCCGCCAGCTCCCTACAAAACAAAACCAGAATATCTCTATGCTTGGGAATATGCCAACAATATAGCAGATCTATTAACCCCTCAATCTGGTGCCTATTATGAAATCTGGCTCGATGGGGAAAAGGCAATCACCGCCAAAGAAGCCCCCGAGGTCAAAGCCGCCAGAGCCAAAGGAGCTCTCGACCCACTTGAGCCAATCTATGGTTCTCAATATATGCCGCGCAAGTTCAAATGCTCGGTAACTGTACCAGGCGATAACTCAATTGATATCTATACCCATGATCTTTCTCTGGTAGTTATCACCAACAAAAAAGGAGAACTAGAAGGGTTCAATATTCTAGCTGGGGGTGGACTTGGTCGTACTCATGGCAAGGAAGATACTTTTGCTAGAATGGCTGATCATATTGGCTATGTTGCTAAAGATGACGTCTATGAAGCAGTCAAAGCCATTGTTGCTACTCAAAGAGACTATGGTGATCGCGGTGATCGCCGTCATGCTCGCTTGAAGTACCTGATCAATGATTGGGGAGTTGAGAAATTTACCAAACAGGTAGAGAGTTATTTTGGCAAACCTCTAGAGCCTTTTCGTCCTCTTGCCCCTTGGAAGTATCAAGACTATTTGGGTTGGCACCAACAAGGAGATGGCAAGCTATTTTTTGGGCTTTCTATTGTCAATGGACGGGTTAAAGATGAAGGTGATTTTCGCCTAAAAAGCGCTTTAAGAAAAATTGTCGAGAGATATAAACCGGAAATGCGCCTAACGGCCAATCACAATCTCATTCTTTATGAAATTGCCCCGGCAGATCGAGATGGGATTGAGAAGATTTTTACTGAGCATGGGGTAATAACTTCCCCTGAAAATATCAACCCCATGTTGCGCTATTCAATGGCTTGTCCTGCTTTGCCAACTTGCGGACTGGCTATCACTGAATCCGAGCGAGCTCTACCTTCAATTATTGTAAGAATTGAAAATCTCTTAGCTGAAGTAGGCCTTGCCAATGAGCATTTTGTAGTACGCATGACGGGCTGTCCTAATGGCTGTGCTAGGCCCTATATGGCAGAGCTAGGTTTAGTTGGCAGCGCCCCTAATGCTTATCAAGTTTGGCTTGGCGGCGATCCTAACCAGATAGCCTTAGCCAAGCCTTATCTTGAGAAATGCCCAGATCAAGATCTTGAAAACCAGCTCAGACCACTACTGATCTATTTCAAAAATGAAAAGAAAGAGGGTGAGAGTTTTGGCCAGTTTTGCGCCAGAGTGGGACTAGAGGGACTTAGAGATTATGCGGGTAAATTTGACAAGTGAAATTTTGGCCAATAAACCCCAAGATATTGTAATTCGTGGAGTTTATAAAATCATTTCAATTGTTTATAGCGCTACGAGTTCTACATTCTAAAAAAATCAATAGGGCATTGATATCAGCAGGATTAACGCCCCCCAAGCGAGAAGCCTGCCCGATAGTCAATGGGCGCAACTTAGTGAGTTTTTCTCTAGCTTCCATCGATAAAGTATCGATCTTCATATAGTCTAGATCTGCTGGGAGAGGTCGGCTAGCTTGGCGGGCAACTTTTTCAATTTGTTGTTGTTGGCGTTGGAGATAGCCCGCGTATTTAATTTCGATTTCTGCTCCCTCTTTGACCTCTTGGGCTAGTTGCAAATCTCCTAAGCCATAGCATTCCAGGTTGCTATAGTGAAAACCAGGACGGCGCAGAAGATCTGCTAGGGTAATCGAGCCTTTAATTTTTTCTCCAGTTTCACTGGTGATCGCTAAACCTATTGTTTCTTGCTCTTTGACCCTTGTTTCATGTAGGCGTTCTTTTTCAGCAATAATCTGAGCCTGTTTATCAGAAAATAGCTTCCATAGGCGATCATCTACTAAGCCTATTTCTCTGCCAAGTGGGGTCATTCTTTGATCGGCGTTGTCAGAGCGCAATATCAAACGGTATTCAGAACGACTAGTTAGCATTCGATAGGGCTCGCGCAGATCTTTGGTGCAGAGATCATCAATCAAGGTACCTAGATAACTTTGCTCGCGAGCAAAAATAATCATCTCTTTGCCTTGCGCATATCTAGCAGCATTGATTCCAGCTACAATACCTTGGGCTGCTGCTTCTTCATAGCCTGTAGTGCCATTGACTTGACCTGCACAAAAGAGACCTTGGAGTTTTTTAGTCATCAAGGTGGGATAGCATTGAGTCGCTGGAATATAGTCATACTCTACGGCATAAGCTGGTCTAAGTAATTCACATTTTTCTAGCCCTGGCAAGGTTCTGAGCATAGCCAATTGCAAATTTTCAGGTAAGCCAGTAGAAAATCCTTGGATATAGAGCTCTGGGATATCCCGCCCTTCTGGTTCAATAAAGATCTGATGGCTCTCTTTATCGGCAAAACGGACAATTTTATCTTCAATAGATGGGCAATAGCGCGGCCCTTTAGAATCTACCCAACCTCCATAAATTGGCGAGAGATGAAGATTATCCCGGATCAATTGGTGGGTTTGTTGGGTGGTCTTGGTAAGATAGCAATTCATTTGCTCTCTTGCAATATGAACATCTGGATCAAAGCTAAACCAGCGCACATCCTCATCAGGTGGTTGAACTTCCAGTTGGCTATAGTCCACAGAGCGGCGATCGACTCTAGCGGGTGTGCCGGTTTTGAGTTTACCGGTTTCAAAACCTAAATTGTTGAGAGTTTGGCTCAATCCTACAGCGGCAAATTCACCAGCTCTACCTGCAGCCATGGATTTATTACCAATCCAGATCTTTCCTTCTAAAAAAGTACCAGTAGTTAAAATTACCGCTGCTGAGGCAAAACAAGTTCCAAAATAAGTCTCTACTCCAGTGACCTCATCATTCTCACCTAAGAGTAAATCAGTGACCATACCCTCTCTGATGGTCAGATTAACTTGGTTTTCTAGGATGTTTTTGAGAACTGCCGCATATTCGCGCTTGTCAGTTTGCGCCCTCAAAGCCCAGACTGCAGGGCCTCGTGAACTATTGAGAATACGCTTTTGTAGATAAGTGCGATCAGCCATTTTGCCAATTTCACCCCCTAGGGCATCTACCTCATGAGTCAGTTGAGATTTGGCTGGCCCGCCAACTGCAGGATTACAAGGTTGCCAACCTATCTTGTCTAAGTTCAAAGTTAATACAAGGGTGCGACAACCCAGACGCGCGCAAGATAGAGCTGCTTCTGCTCCAGCATGTCCCGCTCCTACGACAATCACATCAAACCTATCTTGAAAGTTTCTGCTAATCATATTAATAATTTTAATTTAATTTTATTTACTTCCAGTCTGCACTCGCCATAGATTGGCATAGATCCCGCCTTGAGCGACTAGTTCTTCATGGGTTCCCCGTTCAACTATCTTGCCCTTTTCCATTACATAAATACAATCAGCCTGACGTATAGTAGAGAGCCGATGGGCTATGGCTATAGTGGTTCTATTGTGGGTGATTTTTTCAAGAGATTTGGCAATAGCAAATTCAGTTTCATTATCTACTGCTGAGGTTGCTTCATCGAGAACCAAAATAGGCGGATTTTTTAAAATTGCCCTAGCAATAGCAATACGCTGCCTTTGCCCTCCAGAGAGTTTTTGTCCTCTTTCTCCTACTATGGTTTGATATTGCTCAGGTAACTCAATGATAAAATCATGGGCTTCTGCTGCTTGGGCTGCAGAGATAATTTCTTCAAAAGTTGTATCCACCGGAGCGCCATAAGCAATATTTTCTTTGACTGTGCCATGAAAAAGAAAAATATCCTGGCTCACTAGTCCTATGGCTCTTCTTAAATCTTTTAAATAAATTTCCCTGATATCTATCCCATCTAGGCTAATTCTGCCAGAATCTAGCTCATAAAAGCGCAGTAGTAATTTAACCAGGGTGCTCTTGCCAGAACCAGTAGTCCCAACAATAGCTGTAGTGCGATTAGCCGGGATTGTTAGATTGAGCTTATCTAGCACCTTGAAGCCGTTAGAGTAACTAAAACTCACATCCTTGAGAACAATCTCTCCTTTAACTCTAGAAATGGCTCTATTGCCTGAAGGGATAGCTACAGGGGTATCTAAAAGATCCATCACCCTTTGGGTAGAGGCCATCGCTCTTTGATATAAATCTAGGGTTTGGCCCAAGCGAGTGAGGGGCCAGAGCAGTCGCTGGGTTAAAAAAACCAAAACACTATAAGTACCAACATCTAGCTGTTTGTGGATTACCTCCATGCCCCCAAAAAAGAGAATGGCGATAAAACCTAAAAGAATAATGATCCGGATCAAGGGGACAAAAGCAGCACTATAAACAATAGCAGCATGGTTGCTTTGACTATAGGCATCGCTTTGTTGACGCAGCCTTTCTAGTTCATAGGCTTCTGTTGTAAAGCTCTTGATAGTAGCAATTCCAGAGAGATTATTATTGAGGCGACTATTGAGCAAACTGGCTTTTTCTCTGACACTGGCATAACGGGGAGCTAAACGTTTTTGAAAAGCAATCGAACCCCAAAGAATAAAGGGAATCGGCAACATGGCCATCCAAGCAGTACCAGGAGTCAGGATAAAAAAAGCAATGCCAATAATGACAACTGTAGTTGCAACTTGGAGTATTTCATTGGCTCCCACATCGAGAAAGCGCTCTAATTGATTGATGTCATCGTTGAGGATCGAAAGAAGAGCTCCCGTGCTTCTTTGTTCAAAGTAAGCTAGTTCCAAATTTTGAATATGGCTATAGGCCTCGAGCCTAAGATCATGCTGAATATTTTGAGCTAGCTCTCTCCAAAGCCTTTCATAGGCATATTCAAAAATAGATTCAAGTGACCAAATGATCAAGGAGATAAAACTCAAAAACGCAAGCTGACGAACGACTGAAGTTATCCCCCAGTGGGCCAATAAGGAGTTATTTTTACTAACTACTACATTGACTGCAACACCAATAATAGCAGGAGGAGCTAGATCAAAAATCTTGTTGAGAATTGAGCAGGCAGAAGATAGCCATACCCTTGAGCGGTAGGCTTTAGCATACTTGATTAGTCTCGCTAGGGGATTTTGGGGAGTTACTTTCAAAAGTAATTGTATCTAAAAATTTTAAGAGCACCAGTCCAAAGATAGAAGGCGCTCTAGCAATCTAGTAAGCTAAAGTACTAAGCGTATCTTCAAGGTATAAACGAACCTGCTCTTCCAAGGTGAAAGACTTCAAAGGCTGCTCATTTTGCCAGCGTTTAAAGCCTGAGCTAGATGCAATAGCCTGTTTCAGTTTTCCCCAAATGTGCTCGTTGTCAGCCAAAGGAGAGTTGTTTAGCAGGGTAGTAGGATTTTCCATGTTTTTAAACCTCTCTCTAAAAGGTTACCCTAGTTTTCTCTAAGATAACCTAGCTTCCCTATAAAGCGATGCATCCTAGAATACAAAAACTTAAAATTATTCCAAAGATTATTGCATCGGTGGGAGTATTTGCCGAACTGGCAGTCCGATAGAGGTAAAGTCATTTTTGATTTTCTCTATTTCCCAGGGAATTAGACTAGTTGGATCTTTGCCAAGGGTAACCATTACCAGTAATGTGCTAAGAGCCACTTGAACAAACAAATTAGCTAGCCCAAAAGCAATTGTCGCTAAGGCTAAGCCGAAAATTCTAATTGGTGGCAGAAAATTCTCAGCAATTCCTGATGCTAAAGGGGCTTGTTTATAAATTAACCAAAGCATTACTAGCATCAATAGGCTCACCACTAAGGCCAATATTTTTTGGGAGCGGCTTTTATACAGGCTCAAAACCTGTCTTTGCTCAGTAGTTAATACCTCATGTTTAATAACCCAAAGCAAAAGGCTATAGATATTAAAAGGTTTATTCCACTGCATCCAAAAAATAGGCAGCATGCCCAATAGCGCTACTGGCAAAATCTCCAAAGGAGAAATAGCATAGCCTAATGCTAAAGATAGCCAGACTATCTCTAGCAATAAAGGCGCTGCCGCTAGTCCAGAAAAATGTATCCAAAGGTAAGGATCCAGCATGATTATCTAGGTTAATTGGTAGAAAGAGTGCGGCGCTTCATAGCCATTTCGTAGCATTCAATGATGTCACCCTCTTTCCACTCGTTGAACTTAGCAGCGCCTATTCCACATTCATAGCCGGCATTGACCTCACGGGCGTCTTCTTTGAAGCGCTTGAGTGATTCTATTGTTCCTTGGTGGATTAAAGTATCACCCCGCTTTACTCTTAAAAGACGATTTCTAACGATTTTGCCTGATTGGATATAGCAACCAGCAACTGTACCACGTCCAACAGCAAAGACGTTACGTACTGCCGCAAAGCCCAGATGTTCCTCGACCTCTTCAGGATCTAGTAGTCCTTCCATAGCGCCTTGTACATCATCTAGAAGTTTGTAGATAACTGCATATTCTCTGATATCTACTCCCTCGCGCTCAGCCGCAGCCCTAGCTCCACTAGCCAAGGTTGTATTGAAGCCCAAAATTACTGCTCCACTGGCAGCAGCTAGATCTACATCGGTCTCAGTAACCTCTCCTGCATTGACCAAAAGTACACGTATTTGTACTTCTTTTTGTGGTAGCTGTTGCAGGGCAGTCAAAATTGCTTCACCTGAACCTTGAACATCCGATTTGATAATGAGGTTAAGCTCTTTGAGTTCCCCTTCTTGGGCTTGGGCTGAGAGAGTAGTTAAGCTAACCCTACGGCTGGCCATAGCCTGCTGCAGACGAGTTTGTTTTTTGCTATCAGCTCTAGATTGGGCAAGCTCTCTGGCTTCTTTTTCAGTGCTAAAGACGTCAAATTCATCCCCAGCTGCAGGGACCTCATTGAGCCCCAATACCTCTACAGCAAAAGATGGTCCTGCTTGTTCTACCCGATTTCCTCGATCATCGATCATCGCTCGGATCTTACCGAAAACTGCGCCAGCTACAATAATATCGCCTACACGCAAAGTACCATTTTGTATCAACAAAGTGGCGACAGAGCCTTTAGTGCGATCCAAATTAGCTTCGATAACCGTTCCTTTAGCTGGACGATTAGGATTAGCAGAAAGCTCCGCTACTTCTGAAACCAAGATGATCATCTCTAGTAGAGTATCTAGGTTCTCGCCCTTGAGAGCGCTAACCGGAACCATGATTGTATCTCCCCCCCATTCTTCAGCTAGAAGACCTAGATCTGACAATTCCTGCTTGATCCTATCTGCATTGGATTGGGGTTTGTCTATTTTGTTAATAGCTACAACTATAGGTACACCCGCTGCCCTAGCATGACTAATTGCCTCTCTAGTTTGTGGTTGAACTCCATCATCAGCAGCAACCACCAAAATGGCAATGTCAGTCACCCTAGCTCCTCTAGCTCTCATCGCTGTGAATGCTTCATGTCCTGGTGTATCCAGAAAAACAACCTGCTGTTGTTTGCCATCATGCTCAACATCGACATGATAAGCCCCAATATGCTGGGTGATACCACCTGCTTCACCTTGGGCGACCTTGGTTTTACGGATAGAATCCAGTAAAGTTGTCTTACCATGGTCAACATGTCCCATAATTGTGACAACTGGTGGGCGACGGATCAAATGTTCAAGATCTCCAATATCTAACATCTCCGTAGCCTTAATGGCAGTAGATTGCTCTTCTACTGTTTCTACTTCGACTTCCAGCTCTTGAGCAACTAGACGAGCAGTTTGCAGATCTAGAGTCTGGTTGATACTGACGGGGATTCCTTTGAAAAAGAGATTGCGGATAATATCAGCCGCAGAGATCTTTAGTTCTTCTGCTAGTTCTTGAACAGTCAAAGATCCGCTCAGCAATATCTTGCTGGGTTTTTCTTCAAGCGCTACTTTAGATTGAACTCTCTGGTCTGCTCTAGAAGTTTGCTCTCCCTTAGGAGTAGGTCTTTTGGGCTGCCTGAAAACTGCAGCGGTGGCACCAGCAACAGAAGTACCCTTGGGCTTGGGAGGTCTGGCAATCGAAAGGCTGACAGAAACTGGCAGGGGCATATTACCCAATTCATCTTCTATATCCTCTTCATCCTCAATAACGACTGAGCGTCTTTTGTTCTTACCTACCAGCTTGGCAGCTTTCTTGGCGTTTTCTTCCTCTTCTTCCTCTTCCCAAGTTGTTTTTTTAGCACCCAAACGGGGAGGCAGTGGTTTTCTGGTATCTTTTAGCTTTTTGGGTGAATCAATTCCCCCCAGACCATCATCTTGAGTTGTAGCTGAGCCAGTGGTCTCTTGTGGCTCAGAAGTTCCCGGTCTTCTAGGTGGTTCTTGCGCTCTTTTAACAGGAGAAATTGGTTTTTTGACAAGTTTATCGGCAGAATCAGCTCTATCAATTTTTTTGATCAGAGGTCTTGGAGTGATGTGACCTTTTTCACCATATTGAGTCGATTCAATACTTGAGCCTTTATCTGGAGAATCAAGAATGATTTTTCTTTTGATAGGGGCTTCAGGTTGCTTAATCACTGGGTTTTCCGCCGTCTTCTCGCTGACAGCTAACTCTTGAACAGGGGCAGTCTTCTCAATTTTCTCAATATCGCTATCAGGGGCGGGAATAATATCCTCAATAATTTCCGGCTCTTTTTTGGGCTGTTTACGGATTGCCAAAATCTGCTGTTGCTTTTTTTCTCCTACCACTGGCTCTGCTGGTTTTTCAGTTGATTTATTAACAGAATACCTGTCCGCGGCCACTTTGATGCGGCTGGCATCGGACTCGGCAATCGTACTGCTATGGCTCTTCACCGCTATGTTGAGTTTGCTGCAAATATCTATAATATCTTTGTTCTCTAGATTTAACTCTTTTGAAAGTTCGTAAATTCTGACTTTTCCGTTGCTCATCCATTATCCCCTAAAGTTGGTCCTTGGTTACTTGTGATTCATAAAAGTTCTATTTTTTGTAAATCTCATCGCCAATCTTACATCTTCTATCTTAACTCAAGCAGACTAGAGCTCAAAAACTCAGCTCTAAGCGAGAAAAAAATTTTTGTCATTACAATTAAACAAAAGGTCTTGATTTTACGTCAGAAACTTTGGGACCACCTTCTCTAATGAGACCTATGAAATCCTTAGCCTACAGTTTTCTAGCTATCACCAGTTTTATTCTGACCAATCTTAGCCTTGCATCAGCAGTTAAATCCGTCCCTTTTTCCGAAAAAGAACTAGCTCCCAATAGTATTATCGCCATTGCCCGTCCCTATGGGGAAGGAAAGTATGATCTTTTGGTTATTGAGCAATTGCCCCGTAGAAGGCAGTGCTGGCAAGAAAATGGTTCTAATCCAATAGTTGTCGATCCCCTTTTATCGCAGTTTGACTTTACGGATAGCTGTCTAAGAAGTACCGATAGCAATGGTTATTCCCTACGGGTCAATGGGGAGGATCTTGGGCTTGATTATCTCTTTAGAATTGTAGAAAGAGATGGAGAACTTTGGTTGGTGGGAACCTCTCGGCGCGATAAAACTCTCCCAGAGATGGTGGTAGGCAGAACCTATGGCGTCAAAGCAGGACTTTTGAAAATTATTTTAAACCCCCAATGGCGAATTACTCAGCGCAGGTACAACAACACGACACTCTCTCACTTTTACTTTTCAACTCAACAAAATCTCGTATCGATTCCCCAAAACAGCCCATCACATGCTGATGTTGCCCCTGATTTACCTGCTCAACCAGTCAAAGAATGGACCTTTACTGCTGGTAGTTCATCTTCTAGTAATAATAATTCCTACAAAAATTTCGACAAAAGTTCCTATTACCGGGTAATTGCTTTAATCAAAACTCCCGAGGAGCAAGATAAAGTCAAGCAGATGTACCCAGACTCTGTTCCCACTTCCTATGATGGAGTATCAGCAATCCAGATTGGACGATTTGGTAACCGATCTAATGCCGAATCTATTGTAGAGAGCCTCAAAAAAGAAGGGCTAGAAGGAAGGATCATTCCCTAAAGAATTGTTGATTTTTTCAGCTATGGCGGCTATCCAATTTTCATCCTGCTTGGTATAACTACGCGGTACATTAGATCCTAATATCATTACCCCTTTTTCACCTATGGGCTGGCAGATTACCCCTTGGGTATTGGCAGGAAGATAGGTAAATTCAAAACGCCCTGGATAGAGTCCAAGAGAAACCAAATAGACCGGGCGTGCAGTTTGCAAAACTCTTTCAACAATTGGGCCTATTTTAAATTCTGTTTTTTCTGGTAATATTCCCCTGCGCAGCAAAATCACATCTTGATAGTAAATTACTATTGTCTTGGTTACAGTATTAGTCAGCAGGAGATGAGAGGACCAGGCCAGCTCGAGCTTGAGCTGGTCAGAGAGATCTTCATAAATTTCCATAGCCTGGACACCTTCCAAGACAACAGCATCTGGTGACTTGGGCTTAATCTGCTGCCAAAGTAATCCAATTAGAATCAACAAAGAGCAAAGTAGAACGCCCAATACATCAGAGCGACTCTGTGAATTGGTTAGCTCAGTAGTAAATAGTCGATTTAACAGAAGCAAAACCCCACCTAGTCCTCCAGCCCAAAGAGGGAATTTGGAGTTCACTTAGGCTGTTCCCCAGGCTCTAGAATACGTTGAAACAAATAGCCAGTTCCTCTGGCAGTTAAAATCAGCTCTGGATTGCTAGGATCTTCTTCTAGCTTGGCTCTGAGTCGAGATATATGAACATCTACCACTCTAGTATCTACATGGCGCTCAGGTGTATAACCCCAGACTTCTTGTAAGATTTCAGCTCTAGAGAAAGCTTCTCCCGAGCGGCCAACCAACAATTCTAAGAGACTAAATTCCATACCAGTAAGACGAATACGCTCATCCCCTTTATAAACTTGACGCTTATTAGTATCAATTCGGATTGTGGCAATTTGAATAACCCCAGAGCTGGGTATACCAGTGATGCCATCTTTATCTACCCTACGCAGTACTGAACGAATTCTAGCTTCTAATTCTTTAGGAGAAAAGGGTTTAACTACATAATCATCAGCCCCTAGTTCAAGTCCTGTGATACGATCGGCAACATCACCCAAAGCAGTCAGCATAATTATGGGAATATCTGATTCTTTGCGCAGCTCTTGGCAGACCCCATAGCCATCTAGCTTGGGCATCATCACATCTAAAACAACCAAATCTGGTGATGTGTTGCGAAATATCTCTAGAGCTTCCTCTCCATCGGCCGCTGTGACTACATCATAACCAATCATAGACAGACGAGTTTCTAAAATACGTCTGATACTTGCTTCATCATCAACTACTAATATTTTTTCTTTATGATTTTCCAACTTTTTAAATACTCCCTAGCTGCAAGAAAATTTTTTATTATCCGGTGACTTTGTTTATCTATTTCTTCATTGTACTTTTATCTGGCTATAATAACAGTAATGCTTCTGCCTCTCCAGATTCATAAAAATAGTTGGAATTTTAGACCTTACAAGAGTTTACACAAGATAAAATTTCAAGATGTCTAAGATTCGTACCCTCTATGTCTGTAGCGCTTGTGGCTCCCAATCATCTCAGTGGTTTGGCAAGTGCAATGACTGTGGGACCTATGGCACATTAGAAGAGCAGCCAATTCCTAATACTAGCTCATCAAGCTCTCGTTCTGCAAAAAAAAATAACCCTAGCTCTATAGGTCCAAAAGCTTCTCTACCTATTTCTGAGATTTCGGAGTTAGGAGAAGCTCGATTTAGTTCAGGTTATGCTGAACTAGATCGCGTCTTAGGTGGTGGAGTAGTTCCAGGATCTTTAGTATTAATCGGCGGCGATCCAGGAATCGGCAAATCTACATTGCTGCTGCAAACTGCCAACCAATTAGCCCAGAAACTCTCACGTATTCTCTACGTTTCTGGAGAAGAATCAGCTAGGCAGATCAAATTGAGAGCCTCACGTTTAGGAATTGGACTAGACCAAGCATCCCAAAGTGATATTGATAATCATCTCTATATCTTGCCTGAAACAGATCTAGATACTATCTTGTATGAGCTTGAACATCTCAGACCGCAAGCGGCGGTGATTGATAGTATTCAAACAGTTCACTTAGCCAGCTTGAGCTCAGCCTCTGGTTCTGTTGCCCAAGTGCGCGAATGCACTAGCTCGCTGATGCAAACGGCCAAAAGAGATAATATCACCCTTTTTATTGTGGGACATGTGACTAAAGAAGGGGCAATCGCCGGACCTAAAGTTTTGGAGCACCTGGTAGATACTGTTCTTTACTTTGAAGGAGATCGCTACGCTTCTCATCGTCTGCTGCGCTCAGTTAAAAACCGCTTTGGTGGTACACATGAGATTGGGATTTTTGAAATGGTCCAGCAAGGACTACAAGAAGTTTCTAACCCATCTGAGTTATTTTTGGGTAATCGGGATGAAGCAACGCCCGGAACTGCTACAGTGGTAGCTTGTGAGGGAACTAGACCTATACTTGTAGAGCTACAATCACTAGTGAGCCATACTAGTTACCCTTCACCCCGCAGGTCAACTACTGGGCTAGATTACAATAGGTTGCAGCAAATCTTGGCAGTACTAGAAAAAAGAATTGGTATTGCTCTTTCCAAATTTGATGTCTATGTTTCCTCAGCTGGAGGAATAACGGTAGAAGAGCCAGCCGCTGATTTGGGAATAGCCATGTCTATAGTAGCTAGTTCGAGAGACTGTGTAATGGATCCTCGTACTGTCTTTATTGGAGAAGTTGGTCTTGGCGGACAAGTTCGCTCAGTTCCTCAATTGGAGCTCAGGCTCAAAGAAGCGGCCAAACTTGGCTTTACCAGAGCAATAGTACCTAAAGAGCAAAGCCTTTGTGAAGGAATAGGCTTAGAGATTATAGCTGTGGGAAAATTAACTGAAGCTATAAGCCATTCAAATGCCAGAAAATCTTCCGTTAGTTAATATTCTCCAGCAATTAGCACAAAGAAACGAGAGCCCTTTTTATGCGCCTGGTCACAAAAAAGGCAAGGGCATATCTACTAAGTTAATAGAACTATTGGGTGAGCAGGTTTTTCGAGCTGACCTGCCGGAACTACCTGAATTAGATAACTTGTTTGCCCCTGAATCCGTAATTAAAAAAGCCCAAGATCTAGCTGCAGCAACCTTCAAGGCTCAGCAAAGCTGGTTTTTGGTCAATGGTTCCAGCTGTGGTTTGATTGCTGCCATTTTGGCAACCTGCAAACCTGGCGATAAAATCGTCCTGCCTCGTAACTCTCATCAGTCAGTATTTTCTGGCTTGATCCTCTCTGGTGCTATGCCTGTTTTTTTAGAGCCTGAATATGATTCATATTGGGATCTATCCTATTGCTTTACCCCTGCTGCTTTGGCTTTGGCTCTTCAAGAACATCCTGATGCTCGAGCTGTTTTGGTAACTTATCCAACTTATCAAGGAGTCACAGGTAACCTGGGCGAGATTGAAAAAATTACCCATCTAAGAAAAATACCTCTAATTGTAGATCAGGCGCACGGGGCCCATTTTGCTTTTCATGGTGAGCTTCCCGATTGCGCTCTTTCTCTGGGAGCAGATTTAGTAATCCAATCAACTCATAAAGTGTTGGGCTCTTTAACCCAATCTTCTATGCTGCATCTACAAGGGAATATAGTCGATCCAGACAGAATCAATAGATCCTTACAACTGGTCCAATCTACTAGTGCTAGCTATTTGCTCCTAGCCTCACTAGATGCAGCCACTGCTCAAATGGCTCAAGAGGGATACTCTTTGTTAGAGAGGACATTGAATCTGGCTAAATCTGCCAGAGCTCAGTTAAAATCAATCGAGCAACTAGTTATCCTAGAGCAACCCCTAGAGCCTAGAGAAGGTTTTCAATCTCTAGATCTTACCCGCTTGAGCGTCAGGACTAGTCAGTTTGGGCTCACTGGCTTTGAGGCTGATCAGTGGTTGAGGCAAAAGAGAAACATTGTGGCCGAATTACCCAATTTGCATAATTTGACCTTTATGATCACAATAGGCAACTTGGATCAAGATATTTCTAATCTGGTTGAAGCTTTTGGCTTATTGGTTCAACAAGCAGATAAATCTATAGCGATAGCTCTTCCCTTGCTGCCAACACTTGCACAAGAGCCGCTATATATCTCTCCCAGGGAGGCATTTTTTTGTAGTAATGAAACTATTGCTTATTCATCAGCGATAGGGAGAATTAGTGGCGATTTAATTTGCCCCTATCCACCAGGAATCCCCTTGATTATGCCAGGAGAAAGAATAACTCAAGCACATTTAGAATATTTAACTGCAATTGTAAATCAAGGTGGAATTATCACAGGCTGCCAAGATTCTAGCTTAGAAACCTTAAAAGTATTATTAATTTAACTATGTTGTGGACATATACAACCCCAGGCATTCCCGATAATCTCTTTGAACAGTTACCTGGAATTTACTTAACACCGAGAGAGATCCGTATTTTGATTCTTTGTGCCTTGCGCTTAGAGGAAAATTCGGTTTTTTGGGATATTGGAGCAGGAACAGGAACAATTCCAGTAGAGGCAGGTTTACTTTGCCCTAATGGAAAAATTATTGCCATAGAAAGAGATGAAGAAGTGGCTAATTTGATTCGCCGCAACTGTAGCTCTTTCCAGGTTAAAAATATCACTGTTATAGAGGGCAACGCACCAGAATGTCTAGAAGATTTAAAACCTTTGCCTGATAGGATCTGTATTGAGGGTGGCAAGTCCATCAAAGAGATTTTAACCAAGGTTTGGGGCAAGCTAAAACCTCAAGGTCGCGTAGTTTTAACTTCGGGCAACCTAGAATATCTCTACCAAATTTCTGAAGGGCTCAGCCAAGTCCAAGCCAGACAAATAGAAATAGTCCAAGCTTCAGTCAATCGCCTAGAAAATAAAGGGACTAGCCAGGTTCTCTCGGCAATCGATCCTCTTTTTATTATTTCGGCCGAGAAAATCTAGGCAAAGAGGGGCTATCTTTGTTTCCCCCCTTTTTTTGTTTTTAGCGAATATACTCTTTGAGAATACTATTGCGATTGGGATGGCGTAACTTGCGCAAAGCCTTTGCCTCAATCTGACGAATTCGCTCTCGAGTGACATTGAAGATTTGACCAATCTCTTCGAGGGTCTTCATTCTTCCATCGTCAAGTCCATAGCGCAAACGCAGCACATCTCTTTCCCTTGGGCTGAGGGTATCTAGAACACTTTCTAAATCTTCGCGCAGAAGATTTTTGGATACTTCATCTTCAGGGGTTTCGCCATCAGCTTCAATAAAATCACCCAAACGGGAATCTTCTTCCTTACCTATGGGTGTTTCTAGAGAGATGGGCAGTTGCGCAGATTTGGCAATGAATCGCAACTTCTCTATGGTCATCTCCATGCGGGTGGCGATTTCCTCTTCTGTTGGCTTGCGATGCATCTCTTGAGAGAGTATTTTAGTGGTCTTTTTAATACGAGAAATAGTTTCGTACAAATGCACAGGTAGACGGATAGTTCTAGATTGATCTGCTATAGACCGGGTAATAGCCTGACGAATCCACCATGTGGCATAGGTTGAAAACTTATAACCTTTCTCATGATCAAATTTTTCAGCTGCCCTGATCAAACCCAGTGAGCCTTCTTGAATGAGATCTTGAAAAGAAAGACCGCGGTTCATGTATTTTTTGGCAATAGAGACCACTAGGCGCAAGTTAGATTGAACCATCTTGTCTTTTGCCCTGCGCACATGATAAAGTCGGCGTCTAAACTCCCAGAGATGTCCAGGCTTAGAACCCCATTCCTGATCAAGCCCCTGATTTAGAGCGGGTAACTGTTTCTTTACCTCGCTGTTGAGCTCACTTTCTTTGGGTTCTCGCTCTAGTTTAAGAACAAGAGTATCACGAATTTTTTCTATTTTCCATACCCTTTTTCCCCATTCCGCATCAGTTGGTTCTTTTTTGATTTCGTGGCAGAGGTCTTCTCTGATGCGCTCTAGTCTCAGAAGATCTGCAATTTTGCGTGCTAGCTCAATTTCTTCTTCTGCTCTCAATAGGCGGATACGACCTATTTCTTGAAGATAGATACGGATAGAGTCTTCAGTATATGGTTTTCTTTTATTGAGATCTCGACGACGCGAAGCGGCCAGCTTGCGAGGTTTTTTCCCTTCTGGTTCAGTAAATATTTCCTCTGCTAACTCGAGCGTATCGTCTTCAGGGAGAAGATCAAAATCCTCATCTACTAAAAAATCGATGTTGAGTGTCTCCTCTTGGATAGTTTCTTCGAGTACCTCGTAGGCCTGCGTCATGCCGTTTTCCTCTTACTCCTTCGGTGCAAAATTAGAAGATTGGACAGTTAATTCTAACTGATCTAAATTATGAAATTATCAAATCTATTGTGGATTTGATTTTTTGTAACTTAAAGCTCTCTGAATCAGAGTTTTGACCACATCACAATGCGATCAATATCAGGTCTAAATATTTACTTAGACATTTTCGATTGTAGCCTTGTTTACCAAAAATGTGGGTTTTTTTTTCCATAAATTTTAACATTTACAATTCTTAAAATTAACCCAGCCTCAATTGCAGCACCCTGAGTTCATAGCTACCTATCAATGAGAGCTAACTTCACTCAAAAGGACATCTATTTCATGAAGTACTTGTTCAAGCTCACTACGTTGTCCTTTAATCTGATCAGACTTATGTCCGCCCTTTGTTGTTTCATATGTTTTCTCTTTTTTTGCAAATCAGCCTTCCACTGAAGAATCAACTTATCTATCTCTTTATTGATGTTCTTGGCTCTATCAGTAAATGCGCTTTGGATAGCTTTTTGCATATCTTTCTCAAACTTAGAGCGCTCAAATCTTTCCAGGCATTGGGTGATGACTTTATCTTTAATTTGAGGCTTGAGTTGATCCACATCTAGTGTGCCTAGACCTAGTGATCCAAGAATTGTAGAGATAGCCCCTGCGGCTACCGCATTGACCAGATGGGGCTGGCTTAAAACTCCTGCAACTAGAGCGATTACACTGCCAATAATCACGCCACCTCTGATACCGATAATGCCAAAAAAATTATCCTCAAGCTTGGCAACCATCTGATATTTCTGATAGTTAAAAATCTCCCTATTGCGAGGACCTTCCCCATATACCCTCAACCGAATTGCTTCTAATTGTCTATTTATGAAATCCTCAAAATCTTGCGATCTAGGCTGAAGAACCTCACTGAGTTGCTCTTGACCCCACTTTTCCAACATACTTTGAAGATCTTTGTTGAACTGTTCAACATAATCTTGAATTATCTCTCTTTGCTGGAAAACAGGATTAAAGTTGGAAGACCAACCAATACTCTCCCTATCGACCATGGTCTTTAGGGAATCTTCACGGCTCCATTGTTGCCAGTTTTCGCTTATTTCGCTGTTGCTAAGATTAAGTAGCCTTTCTGCCTCAAGCAGTATTTCCTTTTGGCAATTTTCAGCATGGCCAATCTGATCAGCTACTCTGTTAATCTCATCTTCCATTTTTCGCAGTTCTTTTTCTATTCCTGCTTCGGACTTATCCAGCTCTTTAAGATATTCCTTAACAATCTGTCCAAATTTATTGCAAGGCTGCTGAATAATCAAATAGCCTCTCTGATTTAAAAAGCCATTGATCTGCTCAATAAAACTATGAAATCCTTGCAGATACTCATCGTCTTGGTTGTTGTTAACAATGGCATCTAAGGCTTTTTGGGCAGATATAAAATGTATTCTACTTTCATCTATTACAGTAGGATTTTTGCCCTTAGTGAGCTCTTGAAAGAGTAAAGAAATCTGCTGGCGATCCTGATTTGTTCTAATTAAATCGATAAAATTGACAATGATGAATATATTTTGTGCTGGCTGATCTTCTCCTTTACCTGAGAGTTGATTTAGTTGAGTTTTAAGAGATTGTAAAAGTTGTCTTTCATTTTGAGTAAGAGGCTGCAGACAACTGGTAACAAAGACAATAGCATCAACTCCTTTGATAATTTTTTGGGTGATTTTTTCTAAATCTGGATGTTGATTAAGACCCGGAGAATCAATCAGCTCTATACCATTTTTGAAAAGCTCTAGCCCAGGATGCTCATAAATAATTTCTTCAATATTAGAATTAACCAGAGTATCAGTATGATTACTAATTGCCGCCTCTATAGGCATTACAGCTTTATCTTTATACTCTTCTAGCGGAATCTCTTCTAAGGATCCATCTTTGTTTTTAACCGTAACTTTTTGACGCTCCCCATATTTAAGCACATTTATATTGGCACTACAGGGAATCATCCTTGATGGCTGTATTTCTTCGCCAATAATTGCATTTAAAAGGGTTGACTTGCCCTTACTAAATTCTCCAATAACAGCAATGCGAAAAACTAACGAATCTAAAGTAAGAGCAACTTTTTCAAGATCGCTTATCAATTCTTCACTTTTAGATTCTTCCACCAAACCTTGTTTTTGTCCTAAAAGCATCAGGGAGCTTGTCTTGGGACGCAAATCATCTTTTAATTTAACTAAAAGAGCTCTAATCTTTTCAACTTTGATAGAATTGGGATTATCTCCTGTATATGTGGAAATTCTATGAATTATTTCATCTTGAGAAGAAGTGGCAAATTCGTTCATCGTTCAATTTAGTCATTTAATTGTTCCCATGAGCCTCATTATAGCGACCAAAAGGGGTTTTAGAGATTGCAAAATAAGAACAGATACTTAATAGTCCTTAACATACAGTGATGCAGAATAAACCAAGGATCTTCAAAATAGTCCAAATTTTTCACTCGATTAATTTAATAGCTTTGATCTTAATGATCACCAGTGGACTACAGATTTACAATGCCAATCCAGTTTTTGGCGGTAGAGCAGGCTGGCACTTTCCACCTATATTTTTGCTAGGGGGATGGCTAGCTGGAGGGAGACATTGGCATTTTGCTGCAATGACCTTGTTTTCTGTTAATTTGCTACTCTATGGTATTTACATTGTTTTTACCAGGCGATGGAAAATACGTTTTTTTTCTGCCAAAGATCTAGGTGCTCTGCAGAAATCAAAAAACATCAAGCGCACTAATTACGCTTGGCATCGCTTGATCTATACGATAATTATTCCAGTACTAGTTTTATCGATTTTTACAGGGATAGGGATGTACAAGCCCGCCCAATTTGCTTGGATTGTCAGTTGTTTTGGCGATTGGCAATCTTTGAGGATTGTTCATTTTTTGGCGGTTCCTACTTTTATCGTTTTTGCTATAGTTCACTGGCGTCTGGCTCTTAAAGTCGGTGGCTCTAGTTTGGTTGACTCTATGTTTTTTCGCTAATTAAATATTATGTCCAAAATTCTTTTGCCCCGTCGTCGATTTCTGGAAATTTCCTCACTCTCAAGTCTCGGGTTGATTTTGGGAGGATGTGGGGCACCTTGGTTTGAGCAGGAAATCTTTAAGGCAACTGAGCCTTTTAATCAGAGCATAGAATCTCTATTATTGAATCCCAATAAATTGATTGCTGAATTTCCCACAAGCAGCATAGAGCCAGAAGCCTTACTTGTAAATACTTTTAACGCTACACCCAAAATTGATCCAAACAAATTTCGATTGACAGTAGATGGTCAGGTCAATCGCCCTTTAAGTTTGAGCATCTCTGATATCCAAAAAATTGAGCCAGTGAGAATGACAATTCGCCATGTATGTGTAGAAGGCTGGTCAGCAATTGTGAGCTGGGGAGGGGTTCGCTTGAGAGATATCATCACTCTAGCCTTGCCTAAAGATGGTATTAACTATGTCAATTTCAAATCGGCCGATGGCTATTATGAAAGTTGGGATATAGTCTCAGCCTTACATCCTCAAACTCTTTTGGCTTATGAAAAAAATAATCTACCACTGCCGATAGATAATGGAGCTCCTTTGCGTCTTGCTTCTCCTATCAAGCTAGGATATAAACAAAGCAAATGGGTAACCCAAATTACTTTACTCAAAGAAAAACCCAAAGCGCTCGGCTATTGGGAAGATCAGGGATATGAGTGGTTTGCTGGACTTTAAACTAGAGCCCTTGGAGGGTTTTTACTGCCTCTTTAACATGGGCCTCGAAATCCATCATTGAGTTGAAGACATTTCTGACTATGCCTTGTTTATCAATTACATAGGTTACCCTACCAGGAAGAATAAACATCGTAGAAGGAACCCCATAAAGATTCCTGATGCTACTATCACTATCACTCAACAGTAGAAAAGGCAGATTATATTTCTTGGCAAAAGAATCATGAGAGCGGATTGAATCAGAACTGATTCCAATTACCTCAGCGCCCATAGTTTTAAATACTTCATAGCTATCTCTAAACGCGCAGGATTCTGCTGTACAGCCAGGAGTATTATCTTTGGGATAAAAGTAAACAACTACCGCTTGTTTGCCGCGATAATCACTGAGCGTTACTTGTTCTCCAGTTTGAGAAGAAAGAGTAAAATCAGGAGCAACATCTCCTACTTTTATTGGTTTACTATTAGCCATAACTTCCTTAAATTTAAAATTTAGTGTCCCACCCCTACATAACGAAAACCAGCAGATTCAAGCTTTTGCCTATCTAGAAAATTGCGCCCATCAATAATCAAAGGCTGATTCATTGATTTGGCCATCTCTGCATAATCAAGCCTGAGGAACTCTTGCCAATCAGTTACTAAAACTATAGCATCACAGCCATCAGCCAACCTTTGGGCATCAGTTTCAATAGTCACCCCGGAAATAGCATGGCTCAAACCACTTTGGGAAACAATCGGATCATAAGCCTTCAACTTGGCACCGAGCCTATTGAGCTGCTCAATAATATTAAGAGCCGGCGCATCTCTCATATCATCAGTATCGGGTTTAAAAGTCAAACCTAGAATTCCAATAATTTTACCTTTGAGAATCTTGAGCTCATATTGCAGTTTCTCAATGACGATCAAGCGTTGACGTTGGTTGATCGAAACAGTAGATTTAAGGAGTTCAGTTTCATAGCCATAGTCATTAGCTGTATGAATCAAGGCTGAGACATCTTTAGCAAAGCAAGATCCTCCCCAGCCAATACCAGCTTGCAGGAACTTGCCACCAATGCGAGAATCAAGGCCAATGCCTTGAGCCACTTGAGTCACATCAGCCCCAACCCTATCGCAAATATTGGCAACCTCGTTGATAAAGCTAATTTTAGTAGCCAAAAAGGCATTAGCTGCATACTTGATCATCTCGGCTGAGTTTAAATTTGTCACCACAACAGGAACAGCGCCCAATGAAGGGTTTTCGCTGTATTTGCGCTCAATGATTGGGGTATAGAGCTCTTGCATCATTTCGATCGCCTTAGCGCTATCACTACCTAAAACAATACGATCTGGGTTAAATGTATCATATATGGCTGAGCCCTCGCGCAAAAATTCCGGATTGCTAACAATATCGAAATCAACATCCAAGTTTTCTGAGGAAGATTTTTTACGCTCGGCTAGACCATCTAGAACTAATAGGCGCACCCAATCACCCGAACCTATAGGCACAGTAGATTTATTGACAATTACTTTATAGCCGCTAATCAGATGAGAGCCAATTCCCTTAGCTACTGCCTCAACATATCTAGTATCACTTTCTCCATTAGGTAAAGAGGGAGTTCCAACAGCAATAAAGAGAATATCTGCAGTCTCAACCCCATAGCCAATATCAGTACTAAACTCTAGGTTGCCTGAAGTAGTGCTAGATTGCATCAATTCAGAAAGTCCTGGTTCAAATATTGGTGATTGGCCAAGCTTCATGAGCTTAACTTTTTCTTCATTGTTATCTATACATATAACATGATGACCAATATGGGCTAAACATACACCAGTTACCAATCCTACATAGCCTGTCCCAATGACGCATACTTTCATTACGGTTTATTTAGCCTCCTTAGCTTCAACTGTCATTTGGCAAGACGAGCTTTAAAATCGCTAATCGTCAAATCTAACCCCTGATCTAATAAGATAGTAGGCTGCCAATTTAAATATTTTTGGGCTTTGCTGATATCTGGCTTTCTCTGCTTTGGATCATCTTGAGGCAATGGCTTATAAACCAGCTCAGCAGATGGGTTTACTAAAGATTGAATTTTCTGGGCTAGCTCAAGGATTGTATATTCTCCTGGGTTGCCTAAATTTACAGGTCCAATATAGTCCCCGTTCATTAATCTCATCAAACCTTCTACCAAGTCAGAAACATAGCAAAAACTACGAGTTTGAGAACCGTCACCATAAATAGTCAGAGGAATACCCTTGAGCGCCTGAACAACAAAGTTGCTGACTACTCTTCCATCGTTTTCGAGCATTCTAGGACCGTAGGTGTTAAATATACGAGCAACCCGAATATCAACCTGATGCTCACGATGATAATCGAAACAAAGGGTCTCGGCAACTCGCTTACCTTCATCATAGCAAGAGCGAATTCCCGTACAGTTGACATGCCCCCAATATTCTTCTGATTGCGGATGAACTTCCGGATCCCCATAAACTTCGGAGGTTGAAGCCATTAAAATTCTGGCTTTGACTCTTTTAGCTAACCCAAGCATGTTCATCGTTCCCAGCATGCTGGTTTTGAGAGTTTTGATGGGGTTGAACTGGTAGTGAACTGGCGAAGCAGGACAGGCCAGATGATAGATTTGGTCAATCTCTAGCCTTATAGGTTCAGTGACATCATGGCGAATTAGCTCAAAATTGGGCTGATTCAACCATTTTGTGATGTTGCGCTTATCTCCTGTATAAAAATTATCTAGACAGAGAACTTCATGTTCTTGAGCAATCAGTTTATCTATAAGGTGAGAGCCAATAAAACCTGCCCCACCTGTCACTAAAATCCTCATATAATCCTTGGTTTGTCTAGACCTTTTCCTGCTGTTTATCAGAAGTTTCTTCTAGCTGCGCTTGAAATTTGACGGGTTCTTCTTCTAAGCGATCTGCTTCTTTTTTGAACTCATTTTCAAATTCACGCGAAGCATCCTGAAAACCCTTGACCGCCTTACCCAAGCTTTTACCAATTTCAGGTAGTTTTTTGGGACCAAATATCAAAAGAGCAATCACCAGAATTACCATCAGTTCAGGTAATCCGATTCCAAAAATATTCATAAATTACTACCGCTAGAATTTGAATTAGGCTACTGTTATAAGCTTAACGTTCTCAACCAGCCCAGTTGACCCTGAAGCCTTCTAGTAGTAAAGATGAATTATAAACCTGTAAAATAATAAGTAGAAAAACAAAGAACAAGAGCATAAATACTGCCATAACCCCTGTTGTACCCCAGCCTGGAGATACTTTACCGTACTCGGAATTTAGAGGTCTGAGGATATCTCCCAATCTCGTACGCTGTGCCATATTTTTATCACTAATTTAGATTTTATTAACAACATTCTACTATGAACAGAGCTTTTTTTGAAGATTTTCAATTTTCAAAGGCCATGGCGCATCAAGAGAGATTCTCTGGCTTTATAAGCCAGGCTATCATCTAGAGGATCTAGAGTCACCTTGGTTGAAGATTGACGAGATAGGGACTTGTAAATAAGCCAGTCAGCTAAAAATGGGTTTTTAGGTAGTAGTGGACCATGAGCATAAGTAGCAATGGCATTTTGGTAAAAAGCTCCTTCTGTTTGATCCTCTCCATTGTTACCATAGCCTTTGACTACTTTTCCTAGAGCGGCTACGTCTGCCAAATAAGTTCTTCCCCCATGGTTCTCAAAACCGATCACTCTTGGTAAATCCCTCCAAAAACTGCCAATTTCTTCCAATAAGGGGCTAGCGGTGATATCAAAAACCACATTGCCAATACATCTTTGAGCATTAGGTCCTGGATGCTTACTGACAAGATCTAAAATTCCTAGCCCCTCAATACGCTCTCCAAAAGCCGGTTCGTAGTAATGTCCCAGAAGTTGGGGAGAGCCGCAAGTGAACACACCTGGCACCCCATCTGTCAGTATCTGCTTGAGAGTTCTGGCTTTGTCTCCCTTGAGATCTCTCATGACTATTTCTTGCTGGCGATCTTGGGCTCCTCCACCGACAATTAAGTCAACTTGGGCAAATTTTGAGCTATCACATTCTTGATCAAGAGGCAAAATAGAAACAGGGATGTTGCGCCATTGACAACGTCTTTGCAAGCAGATTACATTGCCACGATCTCCATAAGTACTCATCAAAGTTGGATAGAGCCAGCCAATAGTCAGCTTTGTCATGTCTAAAATATTTTAAAGAGGCTTCTTAGGAGATTGTATAGTAGGATGATGAACTGGGAAGAGATATCTGGCCATTGGGTTTTATTTCCCTCAAAAGAACCGGTCGCGATTTTACATTTTTTAGGCGGAGCCTTTTTGGGAACTCTTCCTAATGTTACTTATCGCTGGCTATTGCAGGAGTTAGCCCAAGAGGGCTACTGCATAGTTGCCACACCATTTGAAATGAATCTAGATCACCGGGCAATTGCTCTTGAAGTGCTTAAGCGTTGGAAAACTTTAGAAAAAAAGTGGCGAGCAGAAGATCGTTTAGGTAAGGGCTATCTACCTGTTTACGGTATAGGCCATAGCATGGGCTGCAAGTTGCATCTGTTAATTGGTAGCTTAGATGATGAATTTGAGAGATCTGGCAATATTTTGATTGCTTTTAACAACTATCCAATTAAGCGGGCAATTCCCTTTGTCAAGGAACTCGAACTAGATCAGTATTTGAATCTTGAATTTAGCCCCAATCCCCAACAGACCAGAGACCTAATCAGGGATGATTACCAAATTCGCAGAAATTTGCTTATTTATTTTGACAATGACGATATAGATCAAACACTTGATCTGCGCCCCATTCTTTTGCGGCGTTTTCCTGAAATGACCTCAGCTTTGCGCCTACCTGGTACCCACTTGACTCCCTGCAGCCAAGATATATCTTTTTACAACAGGATCAAAAATGATCTATTTCAGACAACAAATAAATGGCTCAATGAAGCATTCTCCAGAGATCTCCACCGGCTCAAACAAGAAATATTAATCTGGCTTGACCCCTTTAATAGAATAGTCACTAAGCCAAAGGATATAGATCAGATTTAGGGCTAAAACCGTCAGCCATATCCCTGAAAACCAGACCAGCCAAGGCCAATCCCTCTTAAGAAAATTGTGAAAAAACCAAAGACCAGAATTAGTAGCAGCATATAGCGCTACATGGACTGCAAAATTAATACGATCCTCAAGCTTACGATAGGCAGGATCGTTTCGGTCAGGCTCACGCGGCCAACGTGGGGGCATAATTTCTCTGTCTCAATCAATCTCTAATATTATAGTCCAAATCTCTCGGTACTAGTTGTTTTAAACTAGATAGGGATTCTCAATCAAATATCAACTATGCGCAAACTCTTTATACTGGGACTTTTTTCTTTACTTGGTGGCTTGATAGTTGCCTTTTTTTACTACTCACAACAGGCTAGGGAAATTCCCCGATGGTATCAGATTAGAAAAGAAGTCAAGCCCCTTATGAAGTCTGAGAAAAGAAAATTAAAAGAGAAAGTATTTGACTTTGAGCAGCGAGAGCAAATTAAGCTCCAACTGTCTTCCGGACAGGTCAATGATTTGATTAAGCTGATATTAGTTAAAGAGTTGGGAGATAAAGATTCTAAAGGTATACCCGATGGAATCCAAGCCAAGATTGCCGATAATCAGATGGAAGTAGGTGGAATAATCAATCTAGCCAATCTAGAGCAAGAGAATTTATCTGCTGAGCATAGGGAAATACTGGCAAAGATTATTAAAAACCTGCGACAATTTGCCAATCGAGATATCTATTTGGGAGTTCAAGGTAGGCCAATACTCAATGGAGATCGACTAGAACTTAGTTCAGATGGATTAGTTAAAATAGGAAACCTTCAATTTACCAAAGATGACATTGCCAAGCTAACAGGGCTTTCTAGGGAAAAAATCCAGCAAAAGCTATCTTTAAAACTTAAATCTATTAAAATTAGCCAGATTTCCATTGACCAAGACAAGCTCAATCTAATCCTGAGCAGAAGATAGTTACTTATCCAAACGCAACAGAAATTCCAGCGGTAAGCCATCAGGATCAGCAATAAAGGCTACTTCGTAAACCCTATCTCCTATCATCTGCTGCTGAGGCTTTAACAAGATAGTGAGCTTTGTTTTTTGCGCTAGGCTCTCTAGCCAGATAGTAAGGCTTTGAGTCTTACCAGTTAGATCAAAGGAGATGTGATAAAAACCAACATATCGCTCATCGCCAAAAGCATCATTTGTTGGTTGGGGTTGGGGAACTTGGATTAGCTCTATCCTGCCCAATTCCCCTGAGAGCCAACAAGCCAAAGTATAACCAGTAGTAAAGCGCTCTTCTGTTGCAAATCCTAAATGTTGATAGAATTTCATCGAGCGATGGATATCTGCCGTCTTGATAGAAATATGGTGCAACACTATTCAAAATTATGAAAATAGCCTTGCCGCTTACTTGAGCGCTGCTGCTGGTCTTTCTCAAGATTGAAATTGATCACATCCCAGCAAGAATCAGTACTAGCATCTGAGCTAAATTCTACTGGCAAACCATAGAGTTTGAGAGTTTCACTATGCCAGGAATTTCCACCACGCCGGAGATATGCTGTAATAATTTGCTGGTAACGCCCAGCAATGATTACTTTGGTTGCCTGATATCCTTGGCTATGAAGACGATCTAGGGCTTCATGAATTTCAAAGCGGATTCCATCAGGATGTGTGTGCTGGCGATACCATTGTCCGTCCCATTGCCTCCAGCGTCTGTTTGATGACAAATGCACCAAATCATTCGTGTTTGGTTCTACCTCAAAAGCTCCATGCCTTTGGCAGAGATAACTATCCGTTAAGGTAATTGCAGAGATTGTCTGTTGACAGTGTGGACAGAGGATTTCCGCGCCGAATATGGGATATTGTAAATTTAGATTGGACATAGAATTTGGATGTTAAATCCTAATTAATTATTTCATTTTAGTTTTGATCTATGCAGAGCGCTAGTTTTATCGCGGCTAATGCCACTGTCATTGGAGATTTGACCCTTTCTCATGGCTGTAGTATTTGGTATGGTGCTATCTTACGAGCTGATGTGGAACGTATCCACATAGGGCAGTATAGCAATATTCAAGATGGCGCTATATTACACGGTGACCCCGGTGAGATAACTCATATTGGGGATTATGTCACCGTAGGGCATCGCGCAGTTATACATTCAGCCAAGGTTGAAAATGGATCTCTAATTGGTATAGGAGCTATTGTTTTAAATGGGGTAACCGTCGGCCCAGGCAGTATTATTGCTGCTGGTTCTGTGGTGACCAAAGATATTCCTGAAAGCTCTCTGGCTATGGGTATTCCCGCTAAAGTCGTGCGTCAATTAAGCGCTCAAGAAAGAGCTGAACTCATAGTCCATGCCGAAAAATACCATCAGCTTGCTCTAGTTCATGCCGAATTGGACTTGGCAAAGGGTTCATAATGAGATATATGTAGAGTTTGATATACTGCTTTTAAGAATAAGGGAATTTTCAAGATATGGATTGGCGCATTTTGATTGTTTTTGGTCCGATTGTTCTGGCTGCTTCTTGGGCACTCTTTAACATTGCCAAAGCTGCTCTTGTTCAAATTCAGGATTTTTTGGGCAAAGAAGATTAAATTGATTTTTGGCCATCATTCAATGGTGGCCTTATCTGAATTTAATATTAATTTTTGTTAACTTTATTAAATATTTTCTGGTAACAAGAGCTTTTTCTACTTTGGGCACATGGTCTGATGATATTTTAGGTGTTATCAGTTTAAAATCCCGGGAGATTTATTAACAATGGCTTCCAAATCTAAAGCCCAACCCGCACCCAAAGCAACAACTAAAGCTCTGGATGTTACAGATAATACAAATAACGATAAAATCTACCGAGTTCAGGTTAGCGGCTATAGTTCACCTGGTGCGATTAATCGCATCTCCAAACTCCGTCAAAGCAATCAAGTTTTCTTGATTCCCTATAGCAAGCTATTCCAGGAGTATCAACATTTTCACAGAAGAGGTGAAATCATTACCAGCGTCACTCTAGTTGAGCCTAAAGTAGAAGCAAAAACTGCTGGCGAATAAAAGGTAAACCCAAAAAGAAGAAGTGGCCATTTTTTCATAGCCACTTCTTTTTTATTGATTGAAAAAATTTCCTAAGAAGCGGAGCCTAGACCTGCGTAAGCTCCATAGAAAAAGAGACCAACAACAGCTATCACGCCAAGTCCAGCTACTGTTGCTACCAACCAAAGAGGAATACGTCCTTCTGCGAACATTTTTTTGCTCCCAAATGTTTTTTAAATAAATTTATTCTAGTTGAAGAAATAACTAGAAAAGAGAATACCAAGAACAGCAATCAGCAATAATCCCAGATAAAGGGAAGTACGATTGAGCTCAACGGGTTGACGATTGGGGTTAGGAGATTTTTCCATGTTTGATTAAACTCCTAACGATGAATAAATTGCATGGCCGCAATAGCGCCAACAAAGAAAACACTAGGTACAGCTAGGGCATGAATGGACAACCATCTGACTGTGAAAATGGGATAAGAAACGGGCTGATTTGGATTACCTGAAGCCATGATTAATAACCTATCGAAAAACTACTTATTAAATTCTTTAATTTGATCCACCGCGGTATAACGGTCTGTAACGATGGGTATCTGCTGACGATCCTGAGTGAAATACTCATCAGGACGTGGGGTACCAAAAGCATCGTAAGCAAGACCAGTGCTGACAAATAGCCAGCCGGCAATAAAGAGCATAGGGATAGTGACACTGTGAATCACCCAGTAACGAATACTGGTAATAATGTCACTAAAAGGACGTTCTCCAGTAGTACCTGCCATTGAGCGTTTTCCTCCGTAAAGATTTGTCGATTTAATTAATTTATTATCTCATAACACGAATACTGAACCGTCTATGCTGTAGGTTCGTATTTGAGCAAGACACCATCTTGTCCCAGAATGAAGCCCTTGTTAGGGGACAAAAAGACTACCTTGTAGAAATTTGAGGCTAAGCTTTCAACAGAGCGATCCTTAGACCAACTCAATCCAGCATCATAGCTCACCAGCAGATTAGCACTGCCGCCAGAAACCCAAATCTCTTTAGGAGTGCGATAGGCCAAATCTAGTAGTCCCCAAGAAGTTGCAAATTCAGGATATTTGACATCATCCCATTTTTGGTCATCTTCTGGTGAACTGAACTGTATCTGTCCACCTCTAGCTAAGAGCCACATTCTATTATCTTCAGTGTAACCCATCGTTTGCAGACGACGCGAGGAAGTACGATTGTGGGGAGTCCATTCCGTATCTCCAGGTTGCCAAGTGGAGTAAAAATTGCCTCTAGCCGATACTGCTACATACTTGCCATCGTCAGAGCGAGTGATAGTTCTAGCTACCCCCACAGCTCCTTCAACAAGAGCTTTCCAATTTTTTCCACCGTTGGTGGTCTTATAGATTGCTCCTAGATCAGTCACCATTTCGGCGGTATCTTTGCCTAGGGCTTTAATTCCATAAGGTGCTCCGGGAAGTTTTTCACTCAAAGGAATGCGAGACCAGTTAGCGCCTGCATCATTGGTATGAAGCAACATTGAGGGTTTGCCAGTAGCCCAACCTTCATCGCCTTGAAAGCTAACTGCCGTGAAGCTGACTTTTTCATCGCCAAAGTCTAATATTTTGCGCTGCCAAGTCTGCCCACCATCTTTGGTTTCAAAGAGAGTCTCTCTAGTTCCCACTATCCAGCCATGCTGAGGATCACCAGTAAAGTCAAGGTCAGCAAGTACCGAATCAGTCTCTAAAGTGATTGGTTTCCAAGGACTTTGGCTGATTGAAGGAACACTGCTGCAACTGAGACAAAGTAGAGAAATCGTAACTAGTGTTAAGATTTGTTTGAATTTTTTCAGGAAAGAGTCCATAGACATCAAGTTAGAAGCTAGCAAGATTAAAACCGCATTACAATTGTAAAG
>CAISPN010000102.1 GCA_903887375.1 uncultured cyanobacterium | reverse complement strand
CATCATCTGGTCTTAAAAGAAGAACTTAAGACCAAATGCGGTTGGTCTCCTTTTGAGGGCTGGAATTTAACTGGCTGGCCGATCTATACAATTGTTGGGGGTAATTTGGTTTATGAAAGAGGCAAATTAAATGAACAATTCAGAGGAAGACCTCTGAGCTTTGGCTAGTTCACAATATTAATAGGTTCTAGCTTTTTACCCAATCCCACAAGCGAAGAATCGATATCTTTGATATTACCTACTACCAAGGTAACCATTTCTTCAGGTTTTAGATACTTTTGAGCTACTCTTTGCACATCAGCAGCAGTGACATTATTAACAGCCTTTTGGTAGCGGAAAATAAAATCACTGGGATAATTGAAATATTCGTAAGTCATTAACCTGCTCAAAATAGCAGCCGGGTTACTAAAATTAAAGACAAAAGAGTTAAGGATTGAATCTTTAGCCAAAGCCAGCTCATCTGTAGTTACAGGGCTTGTGCGTATGCGCTCTATTTCAGAATCAATGGCTTTGATAAAAGCTGCAGTTTCCATTGAACGGGTCTGTCCACCTGCAATAAATAAGCCAGGGTAATTGTAATTAGCTCTCCAAAGACCATAGACTGAATAGGCTAAACCTTGTTTTGAGCGTATATTGTTAAACAAACGACCACCAAACCCGTTGAGCACTCCATTGAGCACTGTTAGGCTGGGATAATCTGGACTATCTACTTTTCCACCAAGTTGGCCAAGAAGCACATTACTTTGATTGAGTTGAGACTGGTTAACTGTATATATTCCACCAGTTTTAGCTTGGCTTAAGTTGACCTGTTTGGATGCTTTGATTTTAGGATTTGTTGTCTGCTGTGAGGTCCAATTTTCCAATGATTGTTTAATTAGTTCTTTAACCTTAGCAGTATTGAAATCACCAACTATCCCTAAAATGATCTGATTTGGCTCTAGTTGAGAATAGAATTGCCGAGGATCTTCAGGGGCAATCTTATCTAGAGTTGTATATTCTGCAGTGCGGGCATAGGGACTATCAGCTCCATAAATCAACTTTTTAAATTCACGCCCGGCAATTTCACTAGGATTGTCATTGCGTCTGGCTATTTTGCCCCTAAATTGGGTTTTGAGCAGGTCAAATTGCCCTTGATCAAAACGGGGATCGCGCATAACTTGGACAAATAGTTTAAAGACATCTTCAAAATCCTGGCTGAGTGAATGGAAACTCACATTGCCAGAATCAATCCCAATAGAGCTCTCAATAGAAGCTGCCCGGTTTTCTAGGATTTCATTTAGCTCATTAGGTGCATGTTGTTTTGTTCCACCACTGCGCAGCAACTCTCCAGTAATTTCAGCTAGTCCAGTTTTATCTGTTGGCTCTAAAACTGAGGAAATCCCCAGAATTGCACTACCTTTAACACTAGGTAGGCGGTGATCCTCCATCAGATAGACTGTGATGCCATTAGGAAGTTTATAGCGCTCATAAGGAGGAATTTGGACTTGGGCTAGAGGTGGAAAGGTTAATTTATCAAGGGTCTGTGGCGTCTGGGCAATGGCGGGAGAGCTCAAAAGCAAACTTGCTACCATTACCAATAAAGCCAGCCAAGACCAGTTTTTTATTTTTGTCAATCTCATTGGTTTGCTTGAGTCAATATACGTCCAATAGTGCGATTTTCGGGTATGAAGGTTGCCTGTGCAACCCTTTGAATATCAGTAGATGTTACCTTTTCAATAGCTTCTAACTGCTTGAATAAATTGCGCCAAGAGCCTGTTTTAGCTTGATATTGAGCTAGTTCCTTGGCCATGCCTAAATTGGATTCCAAATTATTGAAAATATCAACAATTAAGCTAGTTTTAGCCCTATCGAGCTCCTCGCGAGAGACTGGTTCATTTTTGAGTCGCTCTAGCTCTTGATCCAATGATTTAGCCACATTTTCTAAGGAAGTACCAGGCGTGCTCATGGCATAAAAGATCATTAAATTGGGATATTTATCGCCTGGAAAACCACTACCTCCTTGGGCTACTATAGCTAAGCGTTTATCTTGGATTAAGGATTTATAGAGCCTGGAAGTACGACCTTCACTCAGTATAGTACTAATTACATCATAGACAGCATTATCAGGATCAGATAGAGCTGGTACATGATATCCCTCTAGATACCAAGGCTGAGATTTTAAAGTCAGAGTAATTTCTTTAGTTTGTTTTTGCTCAGGCTCGAGAATTTTGACTTTTGGCGGTGCAGCTTGAGATTTATATTGGCCAAAGTATTTCTGTGCTAATTCTTTGACTTTTAGAGGATCAACATCTCCTACCATGGCTACTGTAAGGTTGTTGGGAGAATAGTAGCGCTTGAAAAAATCACTGACATTTTCCGGGCTGACTACTTTGAGATCTTTGGTATAGCCTATTACTGGACGTTTATAAGGATGATTTGTAAAAGAGAGATCCAAAAAAGCTTCCAATAGTTGCCCTATAGGAGAGTTTTCGGTTCTCATGCGTCTTTCTTCTAGAATTACCTCTTTTTCTTTGAAAAATTCTCTAAAGACAGGATCTTTAAAGCGATCTGATTCTAGAACCATCCAAAGTTCTAGTTTGTTTGAAGGAAAACTATAGTGATAGATAGTTGCATCGGCGCTAGTTTGAGCATTGAGATCCTCGCCACCTGATTTTTCTACTATTTGTCCAAACTCATTGACCTTGACATATTTTTGGGCTTCTTGCTGAACTTGTTTAAATTCTTGCTGCAGCCTGACTACTTCTTGAGTGTTGTTGGCTTTTTGGTTTTCTTTGATCTGCTCAAATAACTGATTGAGCTTTTGCAATATGGGCGATTCGGCTTGATAGTTGTTCGTCCCAATAGTTTTGGTACCTTTAAAGGCTAAATGCTCTAAAAAGTGAGCTACCCCAGTCTGTCCATCTAGCTCGTCTACTCCCCCTACATTGGCATAGGTGACAAAAGAAACCACGGGAGCTTGGTGATTTTCCAAGACAATGAATTTCATCCCGTTGGAGAGCTCAAATTCAGTGATTTTTTGACTGATTTTTTCTAAATATGGCTTGAGATTAGAAGCAGAAGTATCAGCTAAGACAACTGCTGGAGACAATAGCAGTATGTTTAGTAGTAAAAAGATAGCTACTGCCGGTTTTCGTATTAATTTATTCTGGAGGAATATTTTGATCATCTAAAGGGGAATCGCTTAATAATTCATTTCGAGATACTTTTAACTGTTTCCAAAGGCTCTTGATTTCTTTGTAAGTTTCTTCAGCGGTTATCTTGCCATTAGTTTCAAGAGCGCATAGGTAGGATATTTTTTGGGCAAATTCCTGCAAATTGGCATTAAAAACCATACGTTGTGGGGTGAATTTGCCATGATAGCTGGCTGTAGGATAAAGAAAATCCTGTTTGATTTTTTCTGATTCTTCGCTCATTTTAGAATTGTTTTAGAAAGTTAGTATCCATCTCAAAAAGCAGTCGACTTTGATTTTAATCCCTAATTAAACCAAACGGGTGTCTCCCAAATCAGGTGGAACATCTTGCCAACGGCCAGGACCAATAGCCCTGAAGGCTTGCTGAATATCTATTGCTCCGGTATAAATTGCCTTGCCGATAATTACTCCCTCTACACCTAAAGATTCTAGTGAAAGAAGACTTAAAAGATCTCCCAGGCTACTAACTCCCCCAGAGGCAATCACCGGAATATTAATTTTACTGGCTAATTCCCTTAACGCGGGGATATTTGGCCCGCTTAAGGTGCCATCTCTGGCAATATCAGTATAGATAATCGCCGCAGCTCCTAATTGACTCATTGTTGAAGCGAGTTCTATAGCGCTTACTTGCGTATTTTCTAACCATCCCTTGGTGGCAACTTTGCCATTTCGAGCATCTATACCGAGAATGATTTGTCCAGGATAGCTTTGACAAAGCCGGGCAACTAGCTCGGGATTTTCAATAGCCACAGTTCCCAGAATGACTCTAGCTACCCCCATTTGTATCAATTTCTCGGCCGATTCTTGAGTGCGAATTCCTCCACCAACTTGGACAGGTATTGTAACTTTTTCCAAGATGGACTTTATCGCATTTAAGTTGACGATTTTGCCAACCTTTGCTCCATCGAGATCTACTAAATGTAGTTTGGTGGCACCATCTTGCACAAACTTTTCGGCCATTTCTGCTGGATTGGCTGAAAAGATTTCGGCTTGCTGGTAGTCCCCCTGATATAGTCGTACGCAGTTACCACCAAGAAGATCTATTGCTGGGATGATATCCATATAAAACGAAAGTGATTATGTACTAATATTCTATCATGTTATTCACAATTAGAGAGAATGTTATAATTTCATCAAAGATCAAAAGGCAAAGTTTTATGACTGAAGATTTAGGCAAACGCAAAATATTATTGATAGCCTGTCATGCTGCTATTTTTCTCAGTGCAACAGTTATCAGTTTTTTAATTCCTTTAACTATTCTCTTTGTCTCTAACGATCCAGTAGTACAAGATGGCGCTAAAGAAGCACTAAACTTTCACTTTAACGTTTGGCTTTATGGTTTGATTATAGGCATTTTGACTTGGTTGTTAGTGGGTTTCTTGCTCTGGCCATTTCTGTTTTTACTTACTACCATTGCCCCAATTCTAGCAATCATCCAGGTGGTAGGCGATCCTAATAAGCATTTTCGCTATCCTTTCATTTTCAGATTGATTTAATTAAAGCAAAACCCCCTATCTAAAGAGTTAGGGGGTATTTTTTTAACTTATAGTTGCTTCGACATCTACTATTTCCTCTTGAGGAGGATTGATGTTGTTATCTTTTCGGTCTTTGCGATACTCCATCAATAGACGAGTCAGTTCGGTAGTTAAAAGTACTAAAACCGCACCATCATCGATCCAACCAATAATTGGGAAAAAGTCTGGGGAAATATCAAAGGGGCTAAAAAGGTAAAGCAAGGTTCCGCCAATAATCAACCAGCGATACTTGGGATTACTGACTTTGTTTCTGTACCATTTGTAAAACGCATCAACTATAACATTCATTGTTGTTTTGCATGTCCTAGGTTGTAATGCTTCAATCATAGAAGTTGGCTTGCTTAAACTCCAAGTAGAAATTTCCCTATCTTAGGTAGAGTTATCAGTCTATTCTAGTTTTTACGTATTATCAATAATGATTATTATTAAAACAATTGTAAATTTTGCTTAAAGTTTGAGATACTTGTAGAAGATAAACTTAACAGGACTTAACAAATGCGTTACACAACAGAAGAAGGCGGTCGTTTAAATAACTTTGCCGTAGAACCTCAGACATACAGCGCAGAACCACCCACCAAAGCAGAGCAAAAAAACTATCTTATTTTTGGCTCTCTAGGTGGTCTATTGATTGTTAGTTTGATTGGCTTTGCTTTTTACGCTTCACAGGTTGCTCACTAGAATCTTATAAAAAAACTCGTAGAAAAATCCCTGCTGCTAATTGTGGGGATTTTGTATCAGATAATCACTATGCAATTAGACGCTGAAATCAATCACCTGTTAGATCTAATGCCTGCCTCGGGACGAATGTATACCAAACTTGTCAGCAGTCCTAATATGAGGTCAAAAGTTATTGACTATCCTGTTTCTAGGCTTTGGCTAAAAAATCTTCGTCCTATATATATTAATTTTGAGCTTTGGCAAGAGCTTTCACGCTCACAAAGAGATTTACTGCTACTGCATGCTGTCAGCAGATTGGTCAATATTGGCTTTTTTAAACCAAAGCTCAAGCAATTTATTATAGCTTTTGGGATTCTAGCTTTGATTTTCGAGGTTACTAGATCTGATGTAATAGGAATAATTGCCTCTGGCGCATTGGTTACATATATGGTTAGGCGCCCTAGCAGCGGTGATGACCAAGAAGAAATCCAAACTGCCGATGAACAGGCTATCGCTACGGCTATTAGAAGAGGATATTCCTACTTGCCGGCTATAAATGCTCTTTTAGAATCAATAGAAAGAACTGCTCAATTAGAAAATCGCGCTCTTAGCTCAAAAGAACTATCAAGGGCTAAATATTTAAAAAAATTGATGGAAAGACCTCCATCGAGTTTATTCATCTCCATGGATTCTCTTGGGCAAATTAGAAGCAATAGCTAAAAAAGCTCCAGCTAAAACATAAATAGGTAAAGGCAGCAGAAACGACCTCATCCATTGATATATCTGGGCAAGAGTAAATAGAATAACTACGGCAGTTATCCAAACTGTGAATTTATTCATAAGAAATTCTTCCAAAAAAAGAAGCGAGAGATTCCCGCTTCTTTAGGCAAATGGATTAAACCTTAGCAGCTTCTCTCATAGGTGAGGTGACTTTTTCATATGCTTCTCGCATTTTCAAGCCAACCAAAACCTGCAGTAGTCCTGTTCCATTGCTAGAGCCAGGATAATCTACATGCTTAAGAAGCAGTTCTGTCATCTCTCCATAGTATTTGGTGCCTATGCGAGAGAGATGACTTTCGATATAGATCATTTCTTCTAGATTCTGGAATTCTCCATCTATTTCTAGTATGGATACTTCATGGTCATAATAGCTTTCTGGACCATAATATAGCTTAATTCCCGGATAAGAACAAGTCAGCTTGCGTCCGCAAGGTCTCCAGTCTATGGTAGAGCCTTCATCAAAAAGATAGGCAGTTTCTAAGTTTTCAAGTCCCTCTTTTTGGATCATGCGAACACGGAGCAACTTACTGGCTTTATCTTCAAGCAATTTAGTAGAGAGAACTTCGATTACAACATCAGCATGGCCCCTTTGAGGCTCAATGTAAGCAGAGAAATCAGGTTTTCTTGCTTGAATAGAGGCCAAAACATCTTCATAGGTATGTCCTCTTTCAGCCATATCGCGCTGAATTTTCCAATTGATTTTTACTTCTTCGGAAATATCCAAATAGACACTGAAATCGACCAACTCTCTTACTCGTTCATCGTAGAGAGGATGTAGTCCTTCGATAACAATTACTTTATTAGGTTCAATAGTCTCTGGACCTTCTAGCGTTCCAGTATCGTGATTATAGATTGGCTTGGCAATACTTTTACCTTCTTTGAGTGCCTTGATCTGCTCATACATCAAATCAAAGTTATTAGCTCTAGGATCAAGGGCTGTAACTCCAGCTTTCTTCCTTCCTTGGCGATCTAGACTGTGATAGTCATCCAGACAGATCACAGTCATAAACTCGGCTCCAAATAAATCAATCAGGCGACGTAAGAAGGTTGATTTGCCGCAACCGGAGTCTCCGGCCACTCCAATAATAACGACACGATCTGAGTGAGTGCTCATAGATTTCCTCTTTAAAACAGATTGTTAACTTATATTAAATTAAAATAGGCATCCTTGTCTTTAGCCTGATCTGCTTTTGCGAGCTTGAAATATCAGACTATACCTAAATTAGTTAATGTTTCTCTAAGATTTTACCATCAAGCAAGATCTGCTTCAAGTCACTCTAAAGAAAAGATTAAAATGCAAAGCGTTTAACAGTTTGTTATCAGAAATTTGGATACCGTATAAGTATATACCTTAGGTATGTTCTTCACACTCAAGTTTAAAAGTTGTAGCAATGGTAATTACGAAAGTTGCCTGTAATGGTAGTCTAGATCGAAAGTTATCAACAATTATGGCAATAAACTAGGAGTAAGTTAGTTAAGATGTACGGCTCAGGGCTTGGAAACAATAATGGCGGCGTTTTTATTTACGAAGTAGTTGGTTTAGGACAAGGAGCTACTGAACTTAATAGTTCTATCCGCCGTAGTGGTAGCGTGTTTATAACCGTTACCAAGGGTCAAATGAATCAGGAAATGCGCAGGATCGCCCGCTTAGGAGGGCGCATCGTCAGCGTCAAACCTGTTGTAATAGGTGCAAGTTCTTCAGAACCAAAACAAGAAAAGACTAAGACCATGGTTCATACTCCAGAAAAAAAAGATATTCCGGTTAATCTATATCGTCCCAATAGTCCATTTATTGGTAAATGTATAGAAAACTATCCTCTTGTGGCCGAAAGTGGCATTGGTAAGGTGCAGCATCTAACTTTTGATATCTCAGCTGGCGATTTGCGCTATCTAGAAGGTCAAAGTATAGGTATTATTCCTCCAGGCACTGACAATAAGGGAAAACCTAACAAACTCAGACTTTATTCAATTGCCTCGACTCGTCATGGGGATCACAGCAATGACAAGACAGTCTCACTCTGTGTTAGGCAATTAGAATACAAACACCCAGAAAGTGGGGAAACAATCAAAGGAGTTTGTTCAACCTTCCTTTGTGATCTTGAAGTAGGTGCTGATATAGCTATCACTGGACCAGTTGGCAAAGAGATGCTACTACCCGATGATGAAGAATCTACTGTCATCATGATGGCAACTGGAACGGGAATTGCTCCTTTTCGCGCCTTTCTCTGGCGCATGTTCAAGGAACAACATGATGACTATAAGTTCCGAGGATTGGCTTGGCTAATTTTTGGCATTCCTACTAGTGCCAATATTCTTTACAAAGAAGATCTAGAGAAGCTTCAAGCGGAGTTTCCCGACAATTTCCGTCTTACCTATGCTATTAGCCGTGAACAACAAAATAGTGAAGGTGGAAGAATGTATATTCAAGATCGCGTAGCCGAACATGCTGATGAAATTTGGCAACTTCTCCAGAAAGACAATACCCACGCTTATATGTGTGGATTGCGCGGTATGGAAGGTGGCATAGATGAAGCATTAACTGCTGCTGCTACTAAAGAAGGGAATACTTGGTCTGATTACCAAAAACAACTCAAAAAAGCTGAACGTTGGCATGTAGAAACCTACTAATCAATCTAATCGATATGGCTGACCATCTCCCTAATCAAGAGATGGTCTATTTTTTACGCATATCACGCCAAAAAGCATCATAGAGTTTTAAAGTTTCTGCAGGAAGTGGAAGTATAAATTCACTCTTATCAAAGATATCTGGATTGATATTAATCAAGGGATTATCCCTTACATCTTTTGCCAGTTCGTTTTGCTCATGGCTATAGATCATAGGAGATGAGCCCCAAGTAAACAAAGAGATCTTGTTGGCTGGTTTGCTTTGCCAGCAGAAATCTATCCATTGGTTAATTAAGTTATTTGGAGTATGAGATAAAGAACTTTTAACCCACAAATCGCTCCAGAGTGAGGTTCCTGACTTTGGTACTACTATGCCAATTTTGGGATAGCTATTTTGCAGCGATAGAAGTTCATTAGACCAGCCCACCACCACCGAGCAATCTCCAAAAGCCAGTGATTGCAGATAATCAGTAGAACTATAAAACTTTACATTCTTCTGTAATCTGGCCAAGGTATTTTTAAGATCTTTAACTTGATCTAGTTCTTTGGTGTTGTAAGAATAGCCTAGACTTTTGAGAGTCAGACCAATGATCTCTCTGGGTTGATCGAGCAGAGCAAGTTTATCTCGATATTCATCTCGCCAAAGATCTGACCAATCCTCAGGCGCTTTGATTCCTGCAGATTTTAGTTTTTCTTTATCATAGGCAATTGCTGTTACTCCCCAACGATAAGGAGCAGCCCAGACCAATCCTTGAGGATCGCTCATCCCAGTTGCACTTCGGCGAACCAACTGCTGAAATTTTTTTGGCAGTTTTTGCCAGTTGGAGATTGTCTCAACATCAAGAGGTTGGATAGTTTTTTGGGCAATATACTCAGATAAATAATAATCACTCATACTCAAAATATCCACAACCTTTGGATTAGAGGAGATAAAAGGAATGCGCCATTGCTGTTGTTCTTTTTCTGGTTTTTTGTCCAATAACTGCTTAATATCTTTGATCTGTGCTAACTGTTTAAAAGCAGCAGATTTACCAAATTTTTTCTTAAAATCATCTATAAGTCCCGGAGGAAGACTATTTTGTAGAAAAGAAACCCTGAGATCTGCATCATCATCACCACAAGCAGTGAGCATTTGTGCCAAGGTGAGGGTTGCCATAACAGATAAAAAAGAACGGCGAGTTTTCATATTTTAAAAATTGTTCACACTTATTATTAAATAAATCAGGAATCCATCATGCTTTATCGAGGAGCGTTATAACATGATAGTCATATTAGTAGTCCACAAAATATACCTTAAGGCACATGGACAAATTATCTCAGCAAATCAGGGAATTGGATTTTAAGTTGAGCCGACTATATCAGCTGATTGAGACATTGACTGGCCAGGTTAATTTCGTAATTTCAGAAAAAAATTCGGCCAAAATCGAAAAAAAACAGAACCCACTGTTATCTCCAGATGTTATTAACCATCAAGATGTCCTGATCGATGATGATGGTGAGAACATTAACACTATCAATCAAGACCCAATAGAACCCGATGTCCAGATAAGAAGATTAACCGCCCAACTTACAGCCGCCTATAACCGAATAGCTGCTCTAGAAGAACAGCTAATGTATAGACGCTCCGGTATTCATTAGGGCAGTCGTGGCAATATAGGCTCAGCCTGTTTATTTAAAGGCGGCAAGGTTGGGAGCTTTTGGTTGGCTGGTAAACTAGGTACTTGTTGAGGCAAAGGAGATTTCCCGGAATCTGCTGGCACGGTGGCTAGAGCTACTCGATTACCCCCAACCTGCCTCATTAAATCAAGTACCCCAATGACTTGATCATAGCTAGCGTTTCTGGCCGCATTTAGAACCATTATGCCATCAGGATTAGTTCGATGATAGTTTTTCATCGCTTCTTTAAGCTGAGAAGACGTGTATGGTTGCTTGTTTACATACACCTGTCCCAATGCGTCTAAGCTCACCACTAGCATTTCTCTCATTTGGGGCTTACCGGTACTTGCTTGTGGTAGATCTAATGTGATTGCCTGCTGACGAGAAAGTCCAACTCCAGCCAGAATAAAGAAAGTGAGAATACAGAAGATCACATCAATCAGAGGAATAACTTCTACTCTCATATCTTGCTCACTAGATTTGTCCTGCCAGAGTCTAAGTGGTCGAAGATAACTCATTCTACTTGATGGGGATTGTCTGCGTTTTTGAGGTTTATTGGTCATGATTATTTATTTGGTTTTAAAAATTTTCGGGATACTCCTGCTGCATATCTAACCACCTCTGGCGATAAATTAGCTCCATCTGACTAGCCGCGCGGCGAAATATTCTAACTTGATTGGTCCAAAATGCCTGAAACAAACGATAGAAGGCAAGACTGACAATTGCTACAATCATCCCTGTTGCTGTTGCAATCAAAGATTCACTAATCCCCAAAGTCACACCAGCAGTAGAACCTAGATCGCTTAGCTGAATATTACTCAGAGAATGAATCAAACCCAAAACTGTCCCAAGTAATCCCAACAAAGGAGCTAGAGCGATTGCCGCTTCAAGAAGTTTATCCCCGCGGCGCATTAGGGCCAGTTGATCATCAGCTGCAGTTTCTAGAGAAAGGTGAAAAATCTCTGGATCTGGATCTTTGAGTTTAAGCGGTTCTGCCAAAAAGTTAGCCAAAGGATGACCTGGAAATTCGCGTACTACTTTATGGGTCATATCCCAGTTTTTGCTGGCTGTCTCTAAAATTCGACCAAAAACCTTTCTTTCTCCTAATAAAACTTTTCCCCAAAACCATAATCTTTCAATAATCGTACTTAATGAGAGAATAGATAAAATGATCAATGGCCACATGGTCAGACCACCTTTTTGAATAATTTCTGGCAATGTCATGTTTTTTAACCTCCGGTATAGCGTTCCCTAATTTTTTTCCTTTTAAAAGTAAAATCTTCAAAAAGAGGAAAAAATCTTGTATCTTAACTATGCTAAGACTTTCAGGTACAGATTTTAACTTAATATGACTTGTTCTAAAACAGATGGCTGGTCAATAGGGCAAAGAGACCATAGGGTAATAAAGAGTATGATGCCCTATTGGCAATGGTTTTATAAAAATTATTTCCAAGTTAAAAGCCAAGGTTGGGAAAATATACCAGCAACAGGAGGCTCTCTTTTGGTGGCTTCTCATAATGGAGGAATAGCCGCGCCCGATATGTTTATGGCGATGTATGACTGGTTTGTTCATTTTGGCATTGACCGGCCTGCCTATGGATTGATGCATCCAACTATTTGGAAGGTTAATCCCAATCTAGCTGATTTGGCGGTTAAATGTGGCGCCTTACAGGCTCACCCCAAGATGGCAGTTGCTGCCCTAAAGTCTAAATCGGATTTACTGGTTTATCCTGGAGGGGTTCAAGATGTCTTCCGTCTCTATAGTGAACGACATCGCATTCATCTAGCCGGACGCACTGGATTTATCAAATTGGCATTGAGAGAAGAAGTCCCTATTGTTCCTATTGTTTCAACTGGGGCTCACGAGACACTAATAGTTCTAGCGGATTTCTACGAACAGTTCAAAACACTACGTCAATGGGGACTGCCTTGGTTATTTGATGTCGATCCTGAGGTTTTTCCAGTTTATTTGGGTCTACCTTGGGGTTTGAGTATTGGACCATTGCCCAATTTTCCCTTACCCTGTTCTATCCGCTTAAAAATCTGCTCTCCTATTATCTTTGAAAAATATGGAAGATTAGCTTGTTGTGATCGCGAGTATGTTCAGCAATGCTATAATTTAGTACATTCTAAAATGCAAGAGTCTTTAGATGAGCTGATTACTCAGCGCGATTAGCTATCTGTATCGAAAAAACTAGAAAAATCAAAAGGGATATCATTATCAACTTGTTTTTCGCCTAGAAAATCATCAAAGGGAAACAATTGAGTATCTTCATTGGATTTCATGATTTGAGTCAAGCCTAAAACCTGCTCTTGATGCTGACTTTGTAAATCTTTAATTTGCTGCTGGTAGCTACGCTCAAGATCTGCCAATTCCTTTGTATGTGCAGCAGTGATACTTTCAGCTTGTCTCTGAGCTCTTCTAGCTTTATCTAATCTTTCCTGTAACAGATTGAGCTTATTATTTTGCCATAACCAAACGGCACTTCCTCCACCTAGAATTCCACCAAGCAAAGCAATCACAGAATCTAGAGCCATATTCTTTCTATCTTAAATTTAATCATTTGATTATTATAGATAGTTAAGCTAACTTAGATTTTTTTCTGCCTCAGCATAGGCTTGATAAACCCCTTGAACGTTATACCAGTTTAGAAAGATTCTGGCGATTTCTAGGGCAAGTTGGGGCTTGCCTTGTTCAATTAGCCACTGTAAAAGGGGAGAGAAGGCTTTTTCATCCAACTTGCCACCTAGAGTCAACAGTCCCCAAAGTAATTTATGAATCCAAGTCATTTGGATCATTAGGCGTACTTCCCAACTGGGATGCTTTTGGTAAAAAATTACGCCCATACGCCCTCTTTGAATCTCTTTATCAATCAAATTGGGGATCTGCTCTAAGCTAAAAGGTGGATGCCAATGATAACCCACTGCAGCAGGACATTTGATTAACTTAAGTCCCAGTTTTTTGAGCCTCACCCCAAGTTCGAGATCTTCCCAGCCATATTGCGAAAAGGTAGTATCGAACAATCCAGCTTGTTCTAAATATTTCTTGGCAATTGCTACATTACCTGTAGCAAAGTAGGCAGCAGAAAAATCAGTCAACTTATAAGGCTCTGAGGTGGGATCATTAAAATTACAAGTATTAATCACCGCGCCGTAGGTAAAGAGGCGATCATTGCCCAGATTTTTCTGCGCCTTTTCTAGGGCAACTGCGTGAGATAATAGAAAGTCTTCAGTAACCACTAAATCGCTATCAATAAATACAATGATATTTCCTTTGGCGTTAATTACTCCTAAGTTGCGAGCTGCCGCTGGTCCTCGGTGATCTTGTTTTAGAAGAACAACATGATTAAAAATATTGCCTTGGCTTTCTAGAAATTCTATTGTTCTATCGGTTGAGCCATCATCTACGACAATCACCTCATAGCCATCTATCAATTGGATATCTAGAAGCTGATTCTCTAGTGCTCTCAGGCACTTTTCCAGAATTGGCAATCGATTATAGGTGGGTATGACAACACTAAAAAACATAACTAGCTAATTAATATACTCACATCCTATCAATAAAAAACCAGTAGGCTAGCTTGAAGAGCAGCTAAAGCCACTGGCTTTGTTCGTTTTGTTGTTGTTTCTTGGAGAAATCTAGGTATTGTAAACAATCCTTAAAATTCCTTAGTAAAAATAGTAGCAGATTATACTCTCATTTTTATCAACTATTTTTTTTGCCCACTCGATCAGGGCATCCCCAAATCACTGTTTCATTTTTATAGATGACCATACCAGGTTTAGAGCCTTTGGGTTTGTAGACGTATTTAGGAAGAGTATAGATTACAGAAACCTGTTGACTAAGGCGTGCTTGACTATAGTAAGCAGTCCAATCTGCCGCAAATTGCAGATCTACTTCTTCAGGTTTAGAACCGGGGGGCACTCTTAGTAGAACATGGCTACTTGGCACCTGTTGAGTATGAAACCAGAGATCATAGTTGCCAGAGACGCTAAAAGTGATTTGGTCATTTTGGCGATTATTGCGCCCAATAATCAGTTCAAAACCAGAAGGGCTCAAGTGGCGATGGGGTTGAGATTGTTCTTTGGGTAGCGGCGCCCTAGTAACCTCTAGATATTTTTGAGCGATCAGTTCTCTTTGAATTTCTTCGAGAATAACAAAATCTTCCTGATTTTGATATTTCTCCAAATGATCTAGGCTAGAGAGAACATTAGCTAGATAGTCAATTTCTGCTTGTGTTTCTTCAAGAAGCGGTTGAACTGATAAGTGAACACGTTTGAGTTTTTGACTTTGTTTATAGAGATTTTGAGCATTGGCGATCATATTTTTATCAGGTTGCAGTGCAATTGTGACAGGCTCACCATTAGTAAAATCAGCCAATGTAATTGAACTTAATCCTGGTTGCCATTGGTGAAGATTAGCCATTAAGAGATTAGCTTTTTCTTGATAGTTATCAGCTAGTTCTGCTTGCTGCAATCTCTTGCTAAATCCCTGTTGTTTAATTTTTAGTTTACTGAGAAGATTACTAATCTTTTGTTTAAGCTGGTGAAGCAGTCGATTAAATTGCTCTTGTTTGAGAATGTTAGAATAGTAGCTATTGAGAAGCTCTTGGGTGCTCAGAGAGCCTTTTTTTATCTGACAGCCAAGCACTGTATAACCTGATTGAGTCAGTCCGGGTTGGAATTGCCCTTTTTCAAGGGTTTCTAACCACTGCGACCAATAATTGTAGAGGGTTTGCCAATTATCTTCTGTTAATGTATCAGTTAAGCATTGGTATTCTAGATTTGCTTTTTCAATTATGGTTCTTGCTACAACTGGGCTGAGACCTTGGTAGTTAGCTAAAAGCTGATTTTGTAGCTGGCCTGGAATCAATTTTATATTTTCCTGCCATAGAACAAATGTCTGACTAGGGTCTTTCTTCAAGACAGGAGGTGGCGGAGTATAACTCTGACCAGTTTGTACTGTTCGAATTGAGGACTGAGAAGGACCTACTTGATGAGCAACTGTGATAACTTGGTTATTATTGTCGGTTAAAATCAAGTTACTGTATTTCCCCATCACCTCTAGATAAAGATGATATATGGGAGGATCTCCTGGTCTTTTGGCAAGCCTCAGGTCTACAACTCTTTCCCAAGGAGATAATATCAATATATCAGTCAGGGTGAGTCCATTGAGTTGATGTCGTAACTGTTCGCTAAATGTGAAAGTATCAGGTTCTCTCGGTGGGGGATCGCCCAAACAAATTCTGGCAGCTTGAGGATGCCAAGACAATGTAAGCCAAGCTTTTTCTTTCAAGGTTCTCAGAGCAACTAGAACGCTGTAGCGATCAGTTTGATAAAATTGCTCTAAGCGAGCTGGTAACCATCCATGTCGCAGTTCAGTACAACTAGCTATTAAGGTCGTAAAGTCAACCGATTGCATAAGTATAGAAACAATGTATAAGTCAATTAAGATTATGAGTCAACTGCCACGTTGGGCATTTTGGGGATTAGCACTTCCTCTACTGGTGCTTAATGGTTGGGTTTTGCTAGTAATATTTCATTATTTTCAATCCTTAATCACGGTTTTCATCACAGCCAATCTGCTAGCTTTTATTTTGAACTATCCAGTTGAGTTTTTGACCAGTTATGGGCTTAACCGAAATCGAGTGATTTTTTTGGTGTTGATCTTGACAGTTTTCTTGATCATTCTGTTGGGTTTAACAGTCGCACCTGCTTTAGTCGGTCAGCTCACTGACTTGTTACAGAAATTACCAAGCTGGATTGAATCGGGCAAAGCGCAGATTCAAGCTTTTGATTTCTGGGCTGATGAGAGAAAGATACCACTTAATTTCAGCATTCTAGCTAGTCAATTGTCACAAAATCTGTCTGAACAGTTGCAGTTATTGGCAGGAAGAACCCTCAGTTTAGTTCTGGGAACCCTCGATAGCGTTATAAATATACTATTGGTGCTAGTTTTAACCTTTTATATTCTCCTCCAAGGTGAACAGCTCTGGGATGGAATTATCGAGTGGCTACCTAAACCTACGGGCTCAACTTTACGAGGCTTGATTCGTAAGACTTTCCATAACTATTACGTAGGACAAGCTTCTATGGCTGCCATTGTTGGAGTAGTTATGACTGTTACTTTCTTGCTTTTAAAGATCCCCTTTGCTCTATTGTTTGGTTTGGGATTGGGCTTTATGGCTCTTTTCCCCTTTGGTGTACCTATCAGCATAGCTGTAATTAGCTCTCTAACAGCACTTAAAAGTGTATGGTTGGGAACTGAAGTGCTAATGGTATCTGTGGTAATTCATCAAATTCTGGAAAATGGAATTGCCCCAAGGTTGATTGGCGGTTTTACTGGTTTAAATCCCATTTGGATCCTTTTAGCACTTTTGACTGGTACTCAAGTAGCCGGGGTTTTAGGTCTATTGATTGCTGTACCAACTGCCGGATTTATTAAAAGTGCGGCTATAGCCCTTAGAGAGGCCTCAGCCGCAAAAGATGTCTCAGAAAATGACTCTATTTCCCAAGAAGATCTCACATTGGTTGGGTAGGTTTAGGCTTTAACAATGGTTTATTCGCTAAAGTAGAGGGCGGCTGTTGTGGCATATTAGTGGGCTTGTATTCTGGCTTCCTAGAACCAAATTTGGGGGTAATTGTTCTTTTCTTTTTGGGGACTGCACCAAGATCAGTACCCTCACGCAAGACTAAAACAGTATCAACTAGTTGAACTCCCAAATCCCAAAAGTGACTAACCGGTTTGTCGGGCAATCTTCCTTTGAGTTTGATCTTGAAAAACTTGGGTCTTTCTCCTTCTTTTTTGGGAGATTGTTTGATTTTTACAATCACCACTTCGGTTTGCTGACAGGAGAAAACAACCTCACCCCTTATAGAGAAATAGCCGGCTCTGAGGTGATCAGAATTTTCTTCTAGATCTGATTGGATGGCGGGAAGCTCTTGCTTTTTGAGTGTTTCTGGTTCCCAAATACCCACAATCTGTACATGCAAATCATCGTTTTCCTGTTTAGTTCTTGGATAAACAACCCAAAGATGCTTCTTACCTATTTCTATATGCTTTTTGAGCAAACTGATTAAACGTCCCAAAACAACTGCATCGACTCTGCTTTGTGAAGATGTGATTAATGTTCCTTTGGTCAATAAATCTTCTGAACGTTCATATTTAGCTTCAATTAACCCTATCGCCCTGTATTGTCTGGCATGACTAGGAGTAGGAATAGGTAGAGATTGAATAGTTGTTTTCTCTTGGGCATCAGATGCCCCCACAAAAGTATCAGTCGGAGTATTTTCGGGATAAGGATTCACGGGACGATTCATAGTACTATGTTAAATTAAGGCGCAAACAAATTACCAAAGAACAAGAAGGGTTAAAAACCCTCAGATAGAGAAAATGTAATACAAAATGTTCTTGGAGAAAGCCAATTGCTTGTCCATTGTAATAAATTGTATGTGATAGTAGAAGGATCTTCTGTTACTTTTAACGACTTTAACTCTAAAAATTTTGCTTAACATTATTTTGCTTAACATTTATGAAAACTTCCAAAAGAAACCATTGGTTGTATGTCAACAGTGTTGTTTTACTCCTAGCGTTGTTACTATTTTCTCTTGTTCCTTTATTTAATGGTATTTGGCAAATCAACCAAAATACCTCGAGTAATTCCCCAAATCCAGATTCAGAGCTCTTACAGTCACAAGCTTCAGGTTATGAAATGGTTTTACAGCGTGAACCTGACAACCAAACTGCTCTAGAAGGTCTTCTGGACATTAAGTTTAAACAGGGTGATTTAGTTGGGGTGATCCCACCGCTAAAGCGTTTAGCACAAATCAACCCTATATACATGACTCTGCTAGCTCAAACTCAACAACAATCTGGCGATCTAGGCGGAGCAAGCGCCACTTATCGTAATATCTTAGACAAAGAACCCGAAAATATAAACGCTCTAAAAGGACTTAGCGATCTTTTGGTTTTGCAGGGACGATCACCTGAAGCCATTAATTTAGTCCAAAATACCTTGAAGATAGAGAATCCGAATATTAATACTACCTCAGTGCAATTAGTATTAGCCGAAATTTACCTTCAGCAAAAACAAAAGCTTCAAGCACTCAAAATTTATGAGCAAGCTATCGAGGCTAATACTGAAGATTTTCGCCCCATTTTAGCCAAAGCGCTTCTACTAAAGTCCGATGGAGAGAAGCAAAAGGCTAAAGAATTACTAGAAAAAGCAATGAATCTAGCTCCTGAAGTTTATAAATCTAGCATTATGGATATGGTAGAGAACACCTCAAATGCTAAACTAAGTCAGTAAAAATTCAGTAAAAATATAGAAAGATATTATGAGCACCCACTACATCAGCGCAGAAATGGATCTTCAAGATACCCCGCTCAAAGTTCAGGAACTCATTGAAAGTGAGTTGACCAAACATGGCGAGGCTCTTCGCTGGGCAATTACCCAAGTCGATGAGGAAACCCAAAAGCTCACGCTCGAAGCAATAGTAATTAAAGAGGAAGTCTAGCTCTTGCCTAAAGATAGTACGGCGCTCTTGCTAGTTCCAACAGGTATTGGCGCTGCAATAGGCGGCTATGCTGGAGATGCGATCCCTGTAGCCAAGTTAATCTCCCAAGTTGTCGGCACATTAATCACCCATCCCAATGTGCTAAATGGAGCTGGGCTATATTGGCCAATGGACAATACGCTCTATGTAGAAGGTTACGCGCTCGACCAGTTTGCCAAAGGAAATTGGCACCTGCAAAGTGTAAATTCTAATAGAGTAGGCTTACTCCTGGATAAGGGGATTGAACCCGATTTGCTGCTGCGCCATTTGCAAGTAGCTGAAGCAAGCAGAGCAACTCTTGGTCTGGACTTGAGTGATTATCTCGTCACCGATGAGCCTTTAGAAATTACTCTTCAAACTTCAGCTTCAGGGGCAAGCTGGGGTAATATTACAAATCCTTCTAGTCTTTTGCGCGGCGCTGATAAATTGATTAATTTAGCTCAAGCGCAAGCTATAGCCGTGGTTACACGTTTTCTAGAAGAACCTCCAGAAAGTATAGTGCTGCAAAACTATCGTCAAGGCTGCGGAGTAGATCCACTCTCAGGAGCTGAGGCAGTTATTTCCCATTTAATCGTTCAAAGATTTGGCATCCCTGCTGCTCATGCCCCTGCTTTAAATCCTCTTCCACTTTCGCAAGATATCTCACCAAAAGCCGCGGCCGAGGAAATAGGTTACACTTTTTTGCCTTCTGTCTTGGTTGGCTTGAGTAGGGCTCCTCGATATATAACTAAATACCAATCAAATAGTATATCTTCTGATGATGTGGACTATGTAATTACACCTGCCTCAGCCTGTGGTGGAAGCGCTCTAATTTCTTTAGCCTCTAAAGGAGTAACAATCATAGCTGTAGAGGAAAACCACACCCAAATGAGGGTATTTCCCGAATCTTTAGGAATTAAAGCAATCAGGGTAAAATCCTACTTAGAAGCTGTAGGAGTGATTGTCTCTAAAGATTGTGGAATCAGCTTAGAGTCACTTAGACCCAATATCTCTCGACTAGAGGGGCTATAGATTATTTATGCAAGAAGTAGACAAACTGTATAGATCAAAAATTCTAATGAGCATTGCCATTAGCTCAATTTTGCTAATGTCAGTTGCCAGAATTTGGCAGATTCTTGCTCATATTAATCTTGCTCCAATCTTATGGAGAAGTGGGGATATTGTTTTAGCCCTCTCTCTTGCCTCAATTTTATTTGGCTTAAGTACTCTGCTCTATAGGTTTTGGCCGCTTTATCATCGAAGTGTAGATGCCTATATCGAGCCAGTTGTAGCAAACCTTGGCTGGTGTGATTTGATTTGGTTAGGACTGCTGCCTGGAATAGCTGAAGAGCTGCTTTTTAGGGGAATAATGTTACCTGCTTTTGGTTCTAATCTTCTGGCAGTCTTTTGCTCTAGTTTGATTTTTGGCATTTTACATCTGCGTAGCTGGCAATATTGGCCCTATTTTCTGATCGCTACTTTGATGAGTATAGTTTTGGCCTATACAATGATCTTAAGTAAAAATCTTTTAGTGCCTATCTTGACCCATATTTTGCTCAATCTTGTCTCCTGTTTGTTCTGGAAATATCAAAAAATAAAAGTGTTATGAATATTAGCTTTAGAGAGTTTAATGCATTCGATTTGTGGATCTGGATAGAGTTTGCTGGAGTTCCAGCTCAAATGGAGCGTCAGTATATGGAAGAGTTGTTTGATTCTTGGTTTTATTTAGGTAAATTAGGAGGGTTTAATGCTGAAAATCTCCAGGTTCAAGATAGCGGAGTTGATATCAGCTATTTACACTATGACGGTGAAGCCGCAGATAATACCATGATGTCTGTGATGCACAATATGTCTAATTTCGAGTATCAAGAACACTGGGCACGTTGCTGGTTTGATTTAGGTACTAGTGACTTGATTTCCTTAGATGTCTTGCTTAATGCTTTATCCCAGATCAATAAAGATATTGTCGATCTCAAACAGGTCATTGTTGGGGGAGAGAACCCTGACTGGCCAATCTCTCTGTCAGAGCATTCTAATTTTGAATGAATAGATTAATTTTTCTATGCCCTCTTCTTGGCTTAAGATATAACAATCAATAATATAAAAGTTACCAAAGAGAAAAATGGCTCAAATCGAATTCTTCAGAGGTTCCCCAGAAGAGACACCACCTAGTGATATCAGGCTGACCAGATCCCCCGATGGACGCAATGGCCGTGCCCATTTTTATTTTGATGCCAATGTAATTCTCACTGATGATCGCAAAGATGAAATCACCGGAATGTATCTGATTGACGAAGAGGGAGAAATAATAACCAGAGAAGTCAAAGGTAAGTTTGTTAACGGAAAAATCTCAACTCTAGAGGCTATTGTCAATTTGCGCTCTCCAGAAGAGCTGGATCGATTTATGCGTTTTATGGAGCGCTACGGTAAGCAAAATGGATTAGAATTTCGTAGTAGTCAATGAAAATTGATTAAAATTTGCACTCAGTGACAATTGATAAAAAAATTTGTTGATATGAATTTTTTTGAGAGTAATCTATTTTGTAGTTTGGATGGACTCACCTCAATTGTCCTTGAGCAAAAGTGCGTAGAAGACATTGAGTTGCTGGATCTGTTTAAATAGAACAAGAAGTGGTCAAAATTAGTCGTCATACCATTGCTCAGATGATAAAAGATCGCCAATTGGATCTCTCAATAAATAATCAGCTTTTTCTAACTCGGATTCAAAATATATCCATTCGCGTGCCGGTATGTATCGACACAGGACATAAATAGCCTGATGACGACTAATTTTTCTTTCCTCAATTAACTGCTGAACTTCACTGCGAATTGCTGAGATATCATGTTCTTTGGAAAAACTTGATTTTAAAGTAACTGCTGTCATATCACTAAACCTTAGTTACATTATGTTCTTTCTATCACTATAGTCGATTTGAAGTAAATTTTTTTTAATTAACGCTGTATTTTTAAATACTTTTATAAATCTTTATGTCAAAAAAACCTGACAAAATATGTTTTTTAATGACTATAGTCATTATTTGCTGACAAAAGACCTCCCTAAAAATAGGGAGGTTGTCAAGATTTGGATTTAATTTAACCAGGCAATGTAGGTGATTGTTCGCCAGAAGCCAAATCAAGAGGGAAGTTGTGAGCATTGCGCTCGTGCATTACTTCAAATCCGATATTAGCTCTGTTGAGTACATCAGCCCAGGTTCCAACTACTCTTCCTTGTG
>CAISPN010000101.1 GCA_903887375.1 uncultured cyanobacterium | reverse complement strand
TTTCTTTGGAAATATACCTTTCTATTTAAATCCCTTGCATTACTTGTTTCTGGAGTATCACCCCCTTTATAGTGTAATTGCACCCACAGGTTTATCTGTGTTTTTTATATTTATTGTTTATACAATTGTTTCTCAATCTTGGTCATTTTTGTCTACCCCAATTAAGCAACATACTTTGATTGCTTTATTAATTAGCATTCCTTTAATGATTTTATTTTGCAACAAAGATGAATTGAGAAATCTGAGCCTCCTTTTTGTATCATTTGCTATCATGATTGCTTTTTATATCAAAAGTCTTTTGAATCAAAATAGAAATAAGCTAATCTAGAGCTTATTTCAATACCACAATACGCCTTATGTCTCGATTACCCATAAAACGCTGGTCATTTTACCCGCCTGCCAGTAAAGAACAAATACAAACATTGACTCAGGGTACGGGCATTTCCACATTGCTTGCTCAAATTCTGATCAATCGAAATAAACTTGACGTCAAGAAAGCAGATATTTTCATCAACCCAAACAGAGAAGTCCTACCAAAACCTTTAGATGTCTTCAAAGATCTCCGCCACGGTGTTGATATCCTCGAGCAGATAATCAAAGACAAGCAAAAAATAGCAATCTGCGGTGACTATGATGCCGATGGGATGACCAGTACAGCTCTACTTTTGAGAGCATTTCGCTATCTTGGGGCCAATATTGACTATGCCATACCCAGTCGTCACAAAGACGGCTATGGAATTAATAACCGTATTGTCGAACAGTTTGCTTCTGAAGGGGTAAAACTAATCATCACAGTTGACAATGGCATTTCTGCTCATCAGGCAATCAACAGAGCCAAAGAGCTCGGTTTGAAAGTTATCATCACGGATCACCATGATCTGCCAGATACCCTGCCTATAGCTGAGGCTATCCTCAATCCCAAAATGCTTGAGCAAGATTGCCCTTTTTGGGGGCTTGCAGGGGTAGGTATGGCCTATGTCCTAGCTGTAACTACTGCTGAGCGTTTTGGAAAGTTGAATAAAGGGTTAATTAATAGTTTACTTGAGCTATTTACCCTAGGAACCATAGCAGATCTAGCTCCTTTAGTTGGAATTAATCGCCGTCTTCTTAAAAAGGGACTACGCCTTTTACCCAAGTCTAACAATGAAGGAATAAAAGCCTTGATCCAGGTTTCTGGACTTTCAGATAAAGTCAATGGGCTTGAATCTGAAGATATTGGTTTTAAATTAGGTCCAAGGATCAATGCTGTCGGACGAATTGGCGATCCTCAAGTAGTCATAGAACTTTTAACTACAGAAGATCCTGGCATCGCTTTAGAAAGAGCAATGCAATGTGAAGCCTACAACAACCAAAGGCAGAATCTAACCCAAGAAATAGAAACTCAAGCCATCAAATTACTAGCAACTATTGCTTGGCGCCAAGATAGGGTAATTTGTCTAGTAGCAGAGAACTGGCATCATGGGGTAATTGGCTTGGTAGCTTCTCGCTTAGTAGAGCGCTACGGCGCACCTACCTTTATTGCCACTCCAGATGAGCAGGGAGACAAATTACGCGGCTCAGCTAGGGGCATCCCCGAATTTAATATTTTTGAAGCTCTAGAGTTTGCCCACAATGAGCTAGACAAATATGGAGGACATCCAGCCGCTGGTGGTTTTTCTCTGCAGAAGGAAAATTTGCCTCTCTTTCAAGAAAAATTGCGGCAATTTGCCCATCAATCTGTACAGTTCGAAGATTTACAGCCTCTGGTTAAAATTGATGCTTTGGTCAATTTTGCAGAAATAACTCCTGAACTTTATCAAGATTTCAGCAATCTTCATCCTTGGGGGATTGACAATGAACTTCCCATCCTTTGGACACCGAAAGTGCGCATTTTAGAGCAGAGCATCATGGGTAAAAACCGTGAGCACCTTCAACTCAAACTGAGGCAAGATGGCTGCAGTACCGTATTTAAAGCGAAAGCTTGGCGGTGGGGATCCTACTGCCCACTACCTTCTCCTTTAGATATTGCCTTTAAACTTGAGCAAAACACTTGGCAAGGTAAAACTGAACTTCAGCTAAATCTAGTAGCTGTTAAAATTTAGGCCAAATGTTAATATAAATTAACAAGTGTAAGGAAATTAGAAGATGAGAATCGATTCTCCGGCTCTTGATTATGATATTGCGCCCAATCTTTCTTTAGAAAATGCTCCTATTGTTCGCCTAGAGGGGATAAGCAAAGTATACGGTAGCCTCAACACTGAAGTGCGGGCTCTTGCAGGTGTTGATTTAAGCATCAACAAAGGTGAATACTGTTCGATCATGGGAGCCTCTGGCTCTGGTAAATCAACCATGATGAATATTATTGGCTGCTTGGACAAAGCCACTTCTGGGCATTATTACCTAGACGGGGTAGATATTTCCAGCTTCAACAACAACGAACTAGCCAAAATCCGCAATCAAAAACTAGGCTTTGTCTTTCAGCAATTTCATCTTTTACCCGAAATGAGCGCTTTGGAAAATGTGATGCTGCCCATGGTCTATGCGGGTGTCCCTCTAGCGCAAAGAAGAGATCGAGCTGTGGCAGCCCTAACTCGTGTAGGTTTAGATAACAGGCTAAATAATAAACCCAACCAGCTCTCTGGAGGTCAGCAACAAAGAGTTGCTATTGCCAGAGCTATCGTCAATAGACCAGTTTTGCTGTTAGCTGATGAGCCGACTGGGGCGCTCGATTCGGTAACTACCCAAGAAGTGCTCGCCATCTTTAAAGAATTGAACGATTCGGGGATTACGGTATTAATGGTTACACACGAACCAGAAGTTGCCAAGCAAACTAAAAGAATAGTCTGGTTTAAAGATGGCAAGGTATTGCACCAAAACTTAACCCCAAACACTTTACCTTCTCTGTTGGGTTAAGTAGAAAAATGAGGATTTTTAAACTAAACTTAAATTTGATTAAACAATTTTAACAAGCCAAATATATTCGTACATTTGTATATAACATATGCAACAGGAGCCAAGCTCTCAATCTCTCGATAGTATTGTCACATACAATGCCACTTCCATATTCAAATATTACCTAAGACGCCCTTGGCAGTTACTAGGTCGCACTCTAATAATTTTTTGGTATCTAGGGGGATTTTTCCTTCGCTCGCTTTGGGATAGATCCACTGGCAAAAGGGAAAGCAATAGAAATCAAAGAGCAATTCAACTGCGCGAAGTCTTGACAAGACTAGGACCAACTTTTATTAAAGTTGGCCAAGCTCTCTCTACTAGACCAGACTTAATCCAAAAAATTTATCTAGATGAGCTAATTAAACTCCAAGATCAGCTTCCACCTTTTGATAATGCTACTGCTTTTGCAATTATTGAAAGCCAGTTAGGACTGTCTCTTTCTCAAATGTTTCGGGAAATATCCAATGATCCAATAGCAGCAGCTAGTTTAGGTCAAGTTTATTATGGCTATCTTCTTACCGGAGAGGAAGTGGCTATCAAGGTTCAAAGGCCTAATCTTAAAAAAATTATTTCCCTGGATTTATGTTGGATGAGGCTAGGAGCCCAGTGGTTTGGCGGATTTTTACCCCTAAACCTAGGACACAACTTAACCTTAATCATCGATGAATTTGGGGAAAAGCTCTTTGAGGAGATCAATTACACTAACGAGGCAAAAAATGCTGAAAAATTTGCTCGTAATTTTGCCGGAGATCCCGATGTCAAGGTACCTAGGATATATCGAGAATTTAGTAGTCACTATGTCTTGACCCTGGAATGGATTCATGGTTGTAAGTTGACCGATATTGCAGAGATCCAAAAAGCAGGACTTGATCCCCAAAAAATGATCAAAATTGGGGTGATTTCTGGATTACGCCAATTACTAGAACATGGGTTCTTTCACGCAGATCCACATCCTGGTAATCTTTTTGCCACTCCCGATGGACGCATGGCTTATATTGACTTTGGAATGATGGATCAACTGGAAGAGACAACTAAAGAAACTCTTGTCTCATCTGTAGTTCAATTGATCAACCAAGATTACCAAGCTTTAGCCGATGATTTTATCAAGCTGGGCTTTCTAAGCAAAGATACCGACATCACCCCGATTATTCCAGCACTAGAAAAGGTTTTTAGTAAAGCTTTAGGTCAAAAAGTCAAAGATTTCAACTTTAAAACCATCACCGATGACTTTTCGGATCTAGTCTTTGAATATCCTTTTCGTATTCCCTCTAAATTTGCCCTGATCATTCGCTCTTTAGTAACTCAAGAGGGTTTAGCCTTGAGCCTTGATTCCAATTTTAAAATTGTAGAAGTCTCCTATCCCTATGTAGCAAGTCGTCTTTTAAAGGGAGAATCTCCACAATTGCGCCGTAGACTATTGGAAGTTCTCTTTAAAGATGGTAAATTTCAATGGCAAAGGCTCGAAAACATGATTTCTATCGCGCGCTCGGATGATAGCTTTAATCTGTTACCAACTGCCCAATTAGGCATCCAATATGTTCTCTCCCAAGAGGGTAAGGCGCTGCGCCGTCAGTTAATTCTTGCTCTTTTAGAAGACGACAAGCTCCATACTGACGAAATGCAGCGTCTCTGGAGTCTCATCAAAGACGATCTCCAGGTTGAACGAATATGGTCAGTGGCCTGGTCGGCGCTAAGAGATTTTTCCTCTCAAAACAATAGTGCCGCCCTAACCACAAAATAAATTACTAATTACTAATCAAGTGGGGATAACAATTTGCTAGACAACGACCTTCAGAGCTATTACTATTTTTTGGCCCAGCCACCTTATTTTTTACTGACAGTAGGTCTTTTGATGGGGATAACTTCAGGACTAGCCTTTGAAGCAACCTTAAAACAATCTCTCAAGTCTTGGTCGGCCAATCGCCAAGCTAAAAAAGCTACCGAAATTCAAGATTTCAACTTATTTTTCTCATTTTTGGGAATATGTATTGGGGTCTGTATATTTTTAGCTTCTGGGCTGAATATTTTCAGTATTGGACTATGGTTTGCCTATGGCTTTTCTATTTTGGTGACTATACTTATTGGTGGACTGATCTGGCGCCAACTAAGTACTCTGCTGCGCCAGTTACAAGCAGGTGGTTCCAAAGCTATAGATCTAGATGTCTTTGATATCTAAACTACCACCTATATTGCGACCAGGCGATAGAGTGGCGGTAGTATCTCCCAGTGGGGCTCTGCGTGAAATAGATAGTTTTTACCAGGGCCTTGAAATATGGCGCTCTCGAGGCTATCAAGTAGAACTAGCTGAGCATTGGGATAGTTCTGATGATTATCTTGCCGGTAGTGATAAGCAGAGAAGAAATTCTCTCCAATGGGCCTGGCAAGATCCTCAGATCAAGGCTATTATCTGTAGTCGTGGTGGCTATGGCAGCATGCGCTTACTAGAAGATCATCTCTGGGGGGAAACCGATCCCAAGTGGCTAATTGGCTTTTCTGATGTGACTGCTTTACTTTGGAGTTTGCAGAAAAATTCTATTTCAAGCATACATGGACCTGTGCTGACTACTTTGGCTCAAGAACCTGATTGGTCATGTCAGAGAATGTTTAGCCTGCTAGAAGGAGAAAAACCAGAGCCACTATTGGGAAAAGGCTGGGGTGGTGGCGCAGCAACAGGCAGATTGCTAGTTGGCAATCTAACAGTAGCTACAGCTCTTCTAGGAACAATTCTTCTGCCAGATCTCACTGACAGCATATTGGCATTAGAAGATGTAGGTGAAAGCCCCTACCGCATCGATAGAATGCTAACCCAATGGCGCCTATCTGGCTTGCTCAAAAAAGTAAAAGGGATTGCCCTAGGCCGATTTAGTAAATGCGATCAAGGGCTTGGTTCACTCGAAAAAGTATTACAAAATCGACTTAGGGATCTATCTATACCAATTGTCTGGGATCTACCCTTTGGTCATGACGGGGTCAATGCGGCATTAAAATTAGGCGCAATGGTAGAGCTAGATGGCGATCAAGGAAAAATCAATTTTCTAGATTAGTTATTGCTAAAAATTGTTTAACCAAAGCTTTACCAAAACATTAACTGGATTTAACCTAACTGCTTTAACTTGGGAGTTAAAATAACTACTTTCAATGGTTCCCATGTTGTCAAAATTTCAATATTCTTTAGCGACTCTAACAATTCTATCTTCATCTTTAAACTTGCTAGCTTTAAAGACTCAGGCAGAAACATTATTTACAGGTGCTAATGCAGGTAATCCCACCGGTAACAGCGGTATTTTTTGGACCAGAACCACTGACACTAATCAAAATGGTATAGTTAGTAATCTAAATCTGCAAATTTCCACCGATGCTAACTTTGCCAAGGTTAACAAAATCTATTCTGGTATTACTGATGCCAATGCCGATTACACATTAAAAATCAACGCAAGCGGATTAAGTAGTGGAACTAAATACTATTATAGATTTCAAAATCAGCAAGATAATACATTTTCTCAAGTTGGAACCTTTTCCACTGCGCCAGATCCTACTGCTCAAGTAGCGGTTAAATTTGGCTTTAGTGGAGATTATGACGGTAAATGGCGACCCTATCCATCATTAGCAGGCTTTGCCAATAACAATCTCAATTACTACGTCAATCTAGGTGATAATATCTATGAGACTGCAAGTACTATTTCTCCGGCAACTACCAGTTTAAACAATCCTACTGCTAACTCAATCAACCAGGCCTATCAAGATTACCTAAGAAAATATCGTGAAAATCTCCAGCCTGTAACTTCTAGTGGTAGTTTTTCTGGTCTATCTAATCTCTTTCCATCCCAGGGCAATTATTATTTGATAGATAACCATGAGTTGGGCAATAATCAGCTCATTAATGGCGGCGCCCCTGCGGCTAATGCTCTGGGCCTAGGTGTAGATCCAACTAATATTATTAATGACGTCAACACTACAGGTAATTTTATCAATAAGACAAGTGCCTTTAACGCCTTGCTAAAAGCCTATGATGCTTATCAACCAGTTAGTGAATCAATAGTTATTGCTCCTAATGATCCGCGTAGTAACGGTACCCAGCAGATGTATTTAGCCCAAAAGTGGGGAGCTAATAGTATCTTTATCAATGTAGATGATCGCTCCTATCGTGACATCCGTATGAAAACAGCTACTGGCGCTGATGATACACTCTCATCTCGTGGCAGTAATCCAGATCGCACAATGATCGGTCAGACTCAACTTGCCTGGCTCAAACAGACCTTACTACAGGCCCAAACAGACAAGACCACTTGGAAGTTTATTGCCACTTCCTCTCCTATGGATGAGATTGGTCTAGCTTTAGGGCCAACAGCAGGAGATGGTGGGAAATCTTGGATTGGCGAATATAGAGCTGAGCGCAATGATCTACTTAAATTCATTGCTGATAATGGTATTAAAAACGTAGTCTTTATCTCTACCGACGATCACTTAACCCGGGTCAATGAGATAACTTACCTGAGCGATATTAACAATATCAATAGTAAGCGCATCACTCTCGATGGAGTAATCTCAATTGTCACTGGGCCTGTTGGAGCTGGCGGACCTGATACAATCACTAACCACAGCTTCTCTAATATCAAAACACTTGCAGATACTTTAGCTGCTCAAGAAGCTAACTTGGGAGTTAATCCAATCGGACTTGATCCTAATTATCGGGGATTGAGTAATGTCTTTCGTGATGGCGATCCCAATGCCAACTCTTTGCGCCAGCCGGTGGATTTCTATAGCCCGGACACGTTCAATTACACTATATTCGGAATCAGTGCTGATGGAAAAACTCTCTCAGTAGATACCTATGGAATTAATTCCTACGGTGCTAATACCTTTCCCCAGATAGATCCCAATAACCCTGTGCGCCATATTTTGGGTTTCCAGCTAGAGGCCCAAGCGGTACCTGAACCATCAAATATCCTTGGGGCTATAGCTGGTTTAGGTATTCTTGCAACAGCGCGCAAATTCAACAGAAAAAAATAATATCTGTTTTTTATCTTTCAACTTTGAGTCTTTGGGTGACTATAGTCATTCCATCGCTTTGAATTAAGATGGCAGATAACCACCTATCTTCAGGTGTATTGGGCGCCTTGCCCCTTTTGAAAATACCACCGGCTTGCAATACTTCTAAATCAAGAGTGCTTGGCTTAAGGTACTTGGCCGGGTCAACCTTATCCTCGATAGCATAACCAACCGCTACCTGGTTACTCAGTGGCTCTTTGATAATCACATCAAAGTCATACTGCTGAGTAACCTTAACTGATTTGGGAAGATCAATTTGGACTTGTGGAGGTTTAACACCACTTTGGATCTGAGTGCTCTCTGCTAAGATCTCTTGTTTTACTATTTGATTCTGCCTCAACAACTGACGCGATTTGATTGTAGATTTGAGGGTAAAAATTGTACCTTTTTGGGGACTGGTTCCTTGAATATTGGTCTCTGTCTCTGCTACTAGTCCATCTTTGCTTTGCTCCCAACTGAGCAAACGGGTCTGATAGTGCAAATCAGGATATTGTTTCCAAAGTTCAAAGAGAGATTTTTTTAACGCTCTTTCATCTAGCCCATCTGTAGTGCTAAAGTTAGGGCTATAGAATTTGAGTAAATCCTCGAGCCGATGCGCATTGGCCGCATTGTCTATACTGGCTATACTATTTCTTAAATCATTTGGCGCACTTTCTGGACTAGCGGCTTTGACGTTGTGAACCAACAGCAGAGGTAAACTTAAACCCAAAAGTAAAGAGGTCCAACGAAATTTACCCGCTCGTGAAAAGATGTCCATAGCAAAATGATATTAAATTAACCTTGTTTAACCATTGTAAACAGAAAATAGAATGAAACGTCTGTTAATTGCCGCCAGCGGTACTGGAGGTCATCTCTTTCCAGCTTTAGCAGTAGCTGAATATCTCAAAGATTACCAAATTGAATGGTTAGGTGTGGCAGACCGCATGGAACGCTCTTTAGTGCCTAGCGATTATCCTATCCATATAATCAAAGTCCAAGGTTTTCAATCTCGCAAAATAAGCCTTTCTACCATTAAGGTCATCTTGAGTCAATTACAGGCAATACTAAAGGTTAAATCTTTACTATCAGAGCTGAAAATTGATGCGGTCTTTACTACTGGAGGCTATATCGCAGCGCCAGCTATCTTAGCCGCCTATTGGGCTGGCATACCAGTAGTATTGCATGAATCAAATTCGATTCCCGGTAAGGTTACCCGTTTTTTAAGTCGCTTTTGCACTGTCACTGCTATCGGATTTCGCCAGACGGCATCTTATTTAAAAAATACTAAATTGGTAGGCAATCCTGTAAGAGATTCTTTTTTAAGCCCACAAAGCCTTGATATTCCTCTGACTAAAGATAAATTTTTGATTGTGATAGTGGGAGGATCTCAAGGGGCAATAGCCCTCAACAACTTAGTTAGATCTTGTGTCCCTGCTTGGGTAAATGAAGGTGCGCAGATAGTCCATCTAACTGGAGAAAAAGACAATGGAAAACTAGATAGCCAAGGCTATCAACCTTTTTCTTTTTACAAAAATATGGCTGGCTTGTTTCAAAGAGCAGATTTGGTAATCAGTCGCTCCGGTTCGGCAACCTTGGCAGAATTAGCGGTGACCTCAACTCCTTCTATCTTGATTCCCTTTCCCTTTGCCGCAGAGGATCATCAATACTATAACGCCAGGGCATTTGAACAAGTTGGGGCTGCCCTTGTCTATCGTCAAGAAAAAATCACAGCTGAAGTTTTAGAGCAGTTGGTGCTTGATTTGATCAAAAATCCAGTAAAACTAGAACAAATGAGGCAAGCCTGCTTAGATCTGGCGGTTTTTGACAGCGCTCAGCAGATGGCAAGGATTATCCGAGAACTCTAGCTTAAGCTTTGCCAAGGAGATTTTTCAAAAAGACTGATTACACGCTGAGGATTTATAGTAGCTAAAAAATTTTGAGGTTGCCAGTGACTAATCAAATCGGTAGAAGTTGGATCTAATAAAATTGGCTTTTTAAAACCTTTAGCAATTCTAAAAACTTTATAGCCCATACTTTCAAAATAATCAGTTACAGTGGTAGGATAAATGTTATGTTCTTCAAACACACAATCACGTATTCGTCTTGTTTTTAAAAGATTTTCTGCACCTTTTAGAACCTGGATTTCGTGCCCTTCAACATCAATTTTTAGAACACCTATATTTTTATCAACTAAAAATTCATCTAGGGTAGAGGCTTGGACAGTCAAAACTGAGGATTTATTTGCAATTTCATCATTATCGGTAACAATAGATGAAATTCCACGATTTTAATTAAAAGCTTCAGGAACACCTAATTTAAGAAAGCCAGACTTATCAGAAACTGCTAAATTCTGTATAGATATATTGTTAATATTATTATCCTGCTCCCACCTTTTAACATTATGTTTTAATTCTTTAAAAATTTCTGGATGTGCCTCAAAAGAATAAACTGAACCTTTGCTCCCAACCCGCTTAGCCAAGATAGAACTCATATAACCAATATTGGCTCCAACATCAACTGCCAATTCTCCAGGTTGGGTTAAGCGCCATAGAGATTCAGTTACTATTAAGTCACAGACACCCAGTACGGATAGCATCTTCTCATGCTCCTCAAGTCGGCGAACAGAGATGGTCATGCCCCAAGGGAGTTCTCTTTCTACAAATTCACTAGTTTCTTTCTTTGCAAAAGGTATGATTCTTCTGAGAGCTACTTTTGGTTGATAAAAATACTCTGGCTTGAAAAGTCCCAATATATTCATATTAATCTTTTAATCTTTTTTTTGTGGGATAAATAGAATGTGCAATGCAGTTAATTCAGATTAACAATATCTTCTAAGTATTATTATAGGGAAATCATTAATCTTTCTAATATTCAACCTAGCAAACAGCAGAAAGACCACCATCAACACGAATCACTTGCCCGCAGATGAAATCAGACAGAGAAGATGCCAAAAAGAGAACCAGATCTGCAACTTCGATAGGCTCGCCAAAGCGACGAGATGGGATGCGGGCTTTCATTGGGTCACCCTTAGCCGGCTCGCCCCAAACCTGTTGACCCATGGCTGTGAGAATGACTGTCGGGGCTACAGCATTAGCTTGTATGTTGAACTGCGCCCATTCAGCAGCCATCATCTGAGTGAGTAGATTCAATCCTGCTTTAGATGCGCTGTATGCAGCATGGCCCTCTGGTGCCAGTACTCCTGCTATCGACGAGATATTAATCACTTTCCCGCGGCGCTGTTCAATCATTTTTGGGACTACTGTCTGAGCAAGAAGCAGAGGCGCTCTTAGATTGAGGTTCTGTGTTTCCTCCCAATGCTCAACAGTAGTTTCCAGCAAACTTTCGATATATACAATGCCTGCGTTGTTAACGAGAATATCGACTGTGCCAAAAAATTCGAGTGCTTTGTTTCCCACAAAGTGAGCGCCTTCAACAGTACGCAGATCACTTACCAGGCTCAAACAGCGAGATCCTGCCTTTTCAACCATCTGCTGGGTAGCTTCTAGACCAGATACATCTCGGCCAGTAATAACAAGGTCAGCCCCAGCACCAGCAAAGAGCGCGGCAATTTCAGCGCCGATACCGCGAGATGCGCCAGTGATTAGAGCACGTTGATTTTTTAGTGAGATTCGGGGAGTTGAATTTGAGATAATCATAATACAAATTATTTAGCGCTGAATGTTATTTGCTGCCTTAAAGCTTTCGATTTGTTGGCTCAATTTTTCACTTGAAGCTGCGCTGATAAACCCAAGCTTAAACTTATCTCCTTTACTTAGGTATTGAGCATAGGATGCATTGAGATAAGGAAGATAATCTTTATTCTGCGACAGATAGACCTGGCTAAATGCGGTAGATAAGGCATAAAAATAATTATGCAGATCAGCCGGGTCAGGTAATTTCACATTTGCCATAGACTCAACCGCTGAAGTGAGACCAGCATCCATTTTGGAAAAATCAACATGAGCTTGTCCCTCTGCCAATACTAAGTATTTAATAGGCTCTTTGAGCCAGGTAAAAGTCTTGATTTGCTCAAATATAGGCGGAGTAGCTGGATCATAACTGCCAGAGCCAATCAGCACGGGAATATTTACTTCATTGATACCCTTTTCGCCATAGATAGCACGGTTGACCGGATTTAAAGCCATCACCGCAACAACACGTTTATCCCGAAAATTATAATCTTTACGAGGCAATTCTAGAGCCCTACATTCTAACAGCAAAGCATTGTCAAACATACCATAATCTTTACTACATTGCTCACTGAGGTAATCGAAATCAATCCTTGCACCAGCTAAAGCAAATACAGTATAGCCACCAAAAGAATGTCCAAAAGCTCCGACTGAATCCAAGTTGAGCTTTCCGGCAAACTGACTTTGGTTTCTGCGTCCTAGCTCATCTAAAACATAGCTTAGATCTAAGGGACGATTAATAAATTCATTGACATCAAAGGTATTGCGATGATAACCCTCTAAAGTATCTTTGGCATATTGATAATCACTTCCAGGATGCTGGGGTAAAGCTACCAGAAATCCATAGCTGGCAGCATGTTGGGCTTGTCCTTGGAAATCTTCTGGTTTAGAAGCAAATCCATGAGAAAAAACAATCACTGGGATTTTTTGCTCTGTAGTAACTATGGGCTTGTATAGTATCACATAGAGTTGACGATTACGAGCAGAATCATTGAGCTGCCAGATTTCTTTTGTAAATTGATACTTTCCAGGTCTGCGAAGATCCGGCATAGCAGCAAAATCTACTGGGGGCTTAACCAAAGAGGACTCATCAGCTGTCCATTGATGCATTTTATCAACAAGTAGATCTGTTGCTTGAGTAATCAGAGAGACACCTTTAGAAAAACCAAGAAGCTTTTCGCCCTGAAATTGAATATTAGTGGGAAATTTTTTAAAAAATCCTAATAAGGTGAATCCTTGAGGCTCAAATGCAGCTTGAACTATTGCGCCTCTAATTGCATATTTGCCGTTTATGTTACCTTCAATAGTCATTAAACTGCCTATATTAGACATAAACCTCTCTCCAATAGCCGAATTGAGAAACCGTGAGGTCATGACTGGATCTAAAGGAATTTTTTTGGTTAGTACTTCTTTAAATGTTTCGCGATCTTTTGAGCTGAGATTATTGAGATAAAAGGACAAATCAGAATCTACAGTACCATTTTTGGCATAGGCTTCTAGTGAAGCTACTGGCAAAGAAAATCCCAAAGGACCATAGGTCAAGAGAATTTTATCAGCAGCTTTTGCTGGTAATATGCTCAAAATCCCAGCAAAAATAGTTAAACTTAGAGATGATTTGATTTTTTGCATTATTATTTGATTAAAAATTTAAAAAAAAGGTCCAAGAAATCTAGCCCAACGCCCTGCAAGAACAAATAAAAACTCATTTAATCCATCTTGACGTAAGATTATTATAGGAAAAGCTAACATGGCAAATATAAGAATAAAAAATTGCTTGATTTTCTCCAAAATTCCATATTGTTGATCATAGTATTTCTTTTTTAAAGTTAATTCACTGCGAATTATTGAGATGATTAATCTAGTAAAGTACCGCATTGTTAAGCGAGTAGGTGGAATGAGATGGTACAGAACAAGATTAGGACAATAAAGGCGTTTAAAATTGGCTTTGGCAAAGAGAATGCCTATTTCTATATCTCCACCACTTAACAGTGAAGTTCCAGTTCTATCGCCCATTAATAATTCTGGACTTTGCCAGGGAACTATATCTAAAAAAGCAGATCTCCTCAACCACATACCGGCTCCAATTGTAGGGGCAATATAGGAAGTTCCCTCCCAAGTTATCAAATCCTCACCCATTTTATTATTTATTGCCAATAAATGCTCTCTTTTAAGCATACTTGGACTAGGATTTACTGAGAGATACTTTGGATATATTCGCGAGACCAATATACCAATAGAATCATCAGAAAATGCAGAAATTCCTTGGGCTATATAGTCTGGCTGAGGCAAATTATCATCATCTAGAAAACAAACAAAAGAGCCTTTTGACTCGCATACACCTCTAATACGTGCATAGGTCAGTCCCTGGCGTTGCTCCCTAATTACTTGGCAATTGATATTTCTTTTGCTCAGTGAGGAAAAAGCAACATGATTTCTGACAAAATCTCCAGTTCCATCACTAGAGGCATTATCAACAACAATCAATTCAAAAGAACCATCTGAGGCGGTCTGTGTTGCAAGTGCCTCTAATGTTGAGCCAATACGGTCTACACTGTTGTAAGCGCAAATTACAATACTAGCTTTTAAATTCATAGATTCTAATCCAAGCTAATTATTATAGGCCCAAATAAAACCATTCTCAGAACCGTTCCAAGCTCCTGATTGAACATGATAGCCATAGTCAGCTAATTTTTGTTGACACCAAGAAGAAGCATCTGGATAATCAGGAGTTATATGATATTCCAAAACAATTGCTTTAGTCTGAATATCTCTAAAGCGAGGATCATTTAAAAGAAGAAACTCACCTCCTTCAATATCAATTTTTAAAATATCTATCTTCATATTCTTTAAATATTCAAAAATATCTAACAGTTTTATTGGTATAGCTCCATCTATCTTTTGTGATACAACTGCTGAACATACTCCACTATCAGTCAGAAACCCATCTCCATTTTGATTAGATGCAGCTGCTTCAACAAGAGAAATATTTTTTGAATTTAATTTGTTAAGTTCGATGTTATAATTTGCTCTTTTGACATGCTCAGGATGAGGTTCAAAGGCAATTATTTTTGCATTGGGGTATTTATGTGCAAAATATACGCAACTTAAACCAACATTAGCTCCTAAATCTATAATTAGATTAATTGATCTATTTTCTAGTACACGAGGGGATATATATACTTTTTCTGCATATATTTCATAGGCAGTATCTACATCATCAAAAGGTTTTGGTCTTAGATCTAGATATTCACCCGATATCAACTTCACTGTAATATTAGAACTTGATCTTAAAAATTTCCAAAGAAAATAATTGATTTTACTTTTGTTCGTTAGTAAATCTCTCAGCCTTTTGATTGCCATACTTGCTATTTATGTAGTATTAGTTTCATAAAACATCAGCCAACTTAAACTCTTTATAGGGCTAGTTGTTTTGCACTAAGGTAAAGGAGGTTTTTGGAAAGGGCTCAAATCAATATGATTATATGTGATTATATATTATTGTATATAATTGCGTATGTCTAAAATCATAGTATATAAGTACTGTGTTGTCTATGTAGCAAGATCAAGTTGTAAGAAAAAGAGCTTGCTACAAAAGCCTAGTGTAACTTGCGATTTTCATACAAAAACTTAGAATAAATAATAAAGAGAGAAAAAAGCTAAATGAGCATTACGATTGCCAAAGGAAATCTTGTCACTGTTGTTCGCGAAAAACTAGAAAATAGCTTAGAAGCCAAAGCTAGTGATCAGCGATTGCCCGATTATCTATTTAACAGCAAAGCCGAAGTGCTCGATATCAAGGGGGATTATGCCCTTGTTAAATTTTATGTGCCAACTCCAAGTGTATGGCTACGTTTGGATCAACTCAATAAAGCTTAGCCTGAATGCTCAAAAATTTATCAGAAATTTTAATCTATACAGATGGTGCTTGTATTGGCAATCCAGGTCGTGGTGGCTATGGTGTGGTTTTACTCTCTGGAGAACACCGCAAAGAGCTCTTCGGTGGCTATAGTCTGACCACCAACAACCGCATGGAAATTATAGCGGCAATTAGGGGTTTGGAATCTCTAAAAAAGAGCTCAACTGTAACTCTCTATAGTGATTCGCAATATGTGGTTAATGCGATGAAACAGGGCTGGGCTAAAAAATGGGAACGCCAAAACTGGATGCGCAACCGTAGTGAATTTGTAAAAAATCCAGATCTCTGGCGGCAGATGCTCGAGCTCTGTGGTACCCACCAAGTTGATTTTGTCTGGGTCAAAGGCCATGCTGGCAACAAAGAGAATGAACGCTGTGACCGCTTGGCCGTTATGGCAGCTTCTGGAGCTCAACTAGAGGTTGATCTTGGTTATCTCAATGCTATTGGCAAAATTTAAACGAGCACGGAGGGATTTGAACCCCCGACACCCAGAACCGGAATCTGGTGCTCTATCCCCTGAGCTACGTGCCCTCTCCTGAACCCATCTTAGCTTAACTTAATGAAACAGTCTATAGATCCAATGTAGCCTCAAGGCTTAAAATTTGAAAGTATTTTAAAAAAATTGATTTGTTATGCCTTATCTCTGGTTTAAAGCCTTTCACCTGATCGGCATTGTTGTCTGGTTTGCTGGCTTATTCTATATTGGACGCCTATTTGTCTATCATGCGGAAGCATCCCTAGAGCCTGAACCTGCCCAAAGTATTCTCAAAAAGCAATATCAGATCATGGAAAAAAGACTCTATGGAATCATCACCACTCCAGGAATGTGGGTCACTGTGATCATGGCTGGAGGAATGTTGACCATAGAGCCAGAGCTTCTCAAATCAAGTTGGCTACATATCAAATTATTTTTTGTCCTTTTGTTGATTGGCTATCACCACTTCTGTAAAAGATTAATGACACAGCTCGCAAACGGTACATGTAATTGGAGCGGTCAAAATTTTAGAGCTTTTAATGAAGCGCCAACTCTGCTGCTGGTAATTATAGTACTTTTGGTGGTCTTTAAGGGAACTCTTCCTTTGAGCTGGACTACTGGATTAATCCTTGCCTTGATTATCTCTATGGCCGCAGCGATTCAACTTTATGCCAAAAAACGTAGAAAAGATCAAGAAAAACTTTTAGATAATATATAGATATAAAAATCTAATTATTCTGAATAGATTGATAAACATGAGTGATTTAGCAAGCTCTAGAGCGGTAATAGTTCTTGGTATGCATAGAAGCGGAACAAGTGCTACTACTCGTGGCTTAGCCTCTTTAGGTGTCTGTTTAGGTGATAACTTGATGGAAGCAAATTGTGATAATCCTAAAGGCTACTGGGAAAACAATTACATTTATAGTTTTAACGAGCGCTTGCTAAAATCTCTTAATCTGACTTGGGATGATCCTACCTTTATAAACAAAGAAGATTTTGACAAACCAGAACTTGAGCCGTTTAAAGATGAGGCAATTTCCTATCTAAGCGGCTCTTTAGCCAAGAATTCACTTTGGGGCTTTAAAGATCCTCGCACGATCCGTCTGTTACCTTTTTGGAAAAACGTTCTAGATCGGCTATCTCTCAAAGATACTAGATATTTGATCGTGATTCGCAATCCAGTCAATGTATGTAATTCCCTCTGTATACGTAATGGTACGGATCCTCAAAAAGCATACCAACTCTACCTGGTCCATAATGTTCCTTTTTTACATGAGATCTCCAACAGTCCGTTTACTGTAGTTGACTATGATTTACTTCTTGAAGACCCCTATTATGAACTATTTAGAATATCTAAAAATCTAGAGATTCCATTTAAAGACAAGACTGCTATTGATGAATATACTTGCACTTTTCTCGATATCAATCTTCGCCACAATTTTAGCCAAGTAGATAGCAATAATGTTGATAATACCCTGGCACTAGAGTCTTATCTGTGGCTACGTGAACTGGCACGAGATAGACTGAGAAATGATTCGCCTCTTTTTTGGTCAACTTGGCAAAAGATACAAAGTTCCCTTAAAGGCAATAAAATAAATAGGAATTAATGGTATGGGGTATGACAGAAAAAGATAAGCGAACAATCCTAGTTTCAGGCGGAGCAGGCTATATAGGATCTAACTGTGTCAAGGAATTACTCTCTAGGGGCTATGAGATTATCATCCTAGATAACCTAGTCTATGGACATAGAGAGCTGGTTGACGAGGTTTTAAAGGTTAAATTGATAGTAGGTGAGCTGCAGGATCGCGCCTTACTTGATAGTGTATTTGCCAATCACTCTATTGCCGCTGTGATCCATTTTGCTGCCTATGCCTATGTAGGAGAGTCGGTCAGTGACCCAGCTAAATATTATCGCAACAATGTTTTAGGCACTCTTACTCTGCTAGAAGCGATGCTAGCTGCCAATGTCAACAAGATTGTTTTCTCTTCAACCTGTGCTACTTATGGTATACCAGAAAATATTCCCATCACTGAAGAGGAAAAACAAAATCCTATCAATCCTTATGGACGCAGCAAGTTGATGGTAGAAAATATATTGCAAGATTTTGATGTAGCTTATCAACTCAAATCAGTCATCTTTCGCTATTTCAATGCCGCCGGAGCAGATCCTGATGGTCAATTGGGAGAGGATCACAATCCTGAAACCCATCTAATTCCTTTGGTCTTAGATGCAGCCTTGGGTAGAAGAGATTCCATTTCGATTTATGGAGCTGATTATCCCACAGCTGATGGTACCTGTATCCGCGACTATATCCATGTCAGCGATCTGGCCGATGCCCATGTTTTGGGGTTGGAATATTTACTCAATGGTGGAAATAGCAATATTTTCAACTTGGGCAATGGCAATGGCTATTCGGTACTAGAAGTGATCGAGACGGCAAGAGCCGTTACAGCTAAGGCTATCAAATCTAGAGTCTGCCAGCGCAGAGCAGGAGATCCTCCTAGCTTGGTCGGCAGTAGCGCCAAAGCCAGAAAAGTTCTCAATTGGCAACCTCGCTATTATGATTTAAGAACCATCATTGAGCATGCTTGGGTATGGCATCAACATCGTCACGGCAACTTTAGATAAATAATAAATTTATGAAAATAAGAAGAAGAGCCCCCATTGCTCCAGTTGAAGTTGATACTGTGCGTTATCAGGTCAATTTACCAGACAGCTCACCTGCCAATATTTTAGAAGAAATAGTATGGCACAAGGAAAAAGAAGTACAAAGAATGAGGGAATCTGTCCCTCTAAAGCAACTACAGATGCAAGTTAAACAAGCAGAACCCGTTCGGGATTTTCTTGGGGCTCTTAAATCTAGTCCTAATCAACCTGCCTTGATTGCCGAAATCAAGAAAGCCTCTCCCAGTAAAGGGATTATCAAGCAAGACTTTGACCCAGTATCAATTGCCAAGGACTATCAAGCAGCAGGGGCAGCCTGCCTTTCTGTGCTAACTGATAGTAAATTTTTTGCTGGAAGTTTTGATAACCTGGCCCTAGTGCGTCGAGTGGTTGATTTACCTTTACTTTGCAAAGAGTTTATCATCTATCCCTATCAGATGTACTTAGCCAGAAACCAAGGTGCAGATGCTGTTCTTTTGATTGCCGCTATTTTGAGCAATCAAGAGTTGCAATACTTTTTGCGAATTTTAGAAAAACTACAAATGACTGCTTTAATAGAAGTCCATACTCTAGAGGAAATGGACAGAGTACTAGAACTTGAAGGCGTTCAGCTCATTGGTATCAACAACCGCAATTTAGAAAACTTCACAGTAGATCTGCAAAATACCTGTAATATCCTCCAAGAGCGAGGCGAGAAGTTAGAAAAAAGAAATATTTTAGTAGTCAGTGAATCTGGCATATTTAACTCAAGTGATCTAAAAACCCTATCCAATAGTGGCGCGCGGGCTGTTCTAGTCGGCGAGTCACTAGTTAAGCAAGAGGATCCTAGAGAAGCTATTTTTAATCTCTATGGAAAGATCTGAAGAATTCCCTTCTATTATTGAGAAATAATCTAAGCAATAAGAGGATAAGCAGTAAATGGACAATAAATTAATGCTGATGATCCCAGGACCTACACCTGTGCCAGAAAAAGTTCTTCTGGCTATGGCTAAACATCCTATTGGGCACAGAAGCGGAGAATTCAGCAAAGTCATCGCCGAATTAACCGAAAACCTCCAATGGTTACATCAAACTAAAAATGACGTGCTGATGTTGACCGCTAGCGGTACAGGTGCGATGGAAGCGGCAATTATCAATTTTTTGAGCCCTGGAGATCGGGTATTAGTTGGCAATAATGGTAAATTTGGTGAACGCTGGGCCAAATTAGCCAAGGCTTTTGGCGTAGCCGTAGAAGAAATTACAGCCGAATGGGGCAAACCACTTTCAGTTGAAGATTTTCGCTCCAAATTACAAGCTGACAGCGAAAAAAATATCAAAGCTGTGATCATCACTCATTCCGAGACATCTACCGGAGTGCTCAATGATCTAGAAGGGATCAATAAAGCAGTCAAAGAGCATGGAGAAGCATTGATCATCGTAGATGCGGTCACCAGTCTTGGTGCTTGCAATGTTCCAGTTGATCACTGGGGGCTAGATGTAGTAGCTTCAGGTTCACAAAAAGGCTATATGATTCCACCAGGACTAGGTTTTGTGGCAGTCGGACCCAAAGCTTGGCAGGCTTATAAAAGCGCTAAAATCCCTCGCTTTTACCTAGATTTGGGCAAGTACAAAAAAGCAACTGATGAAAATAGCTCTCCCTTTACTCCTCCTATCAATTTGATGTATGGACTACAGGCTGCGTTGCAAATGCAAAAAGAAGAAGGTTTAGAAGCGATATTCAAGCGTCACGAAAAAGCTACTGCTGCTACTCGAGCGGCTATTAAAGCCCTTTCTCTTCCTCTGTTTGCTCCAGATGATGCAGCTAGCCCAGCTATCACTGCTGTTGCTCCAATATCTGTAGATGCAGAAAAAGTGCGCTCTGTTATGAAAAAGCGCTTTGATATAGTGTTAGCTGGCGGCCAAGATCACTTAAAGGGAAAAATATTCCGCATGGGTCATCTGGGCTTTGTCTCTCCAAGAGATATACTAGCTGCCATTGCTTCTCTTGAGGCAACTTTGATTGAGTTGGGCAATACGCAAGTAACCCCAGGGCAGGCCGTTGCTGCTGCTGCTCAAATTTTGATTCAGTAATTCTCCCTTTATCCCATACTATGCAAACCCAAGAACTCATCGATGCTCTGCAGGATCCGCCCCCTAGTGAGCTCAATTTCGACCTGCCTAATCCTGAAGATGAAGCCCTAAGTGAGGTTGATTTTCAACAGCAGGTTGATAATTTCTGGAAGATCTGTGACAGGTTTGATCTGCAAACTGATATCTGGCGTGGCCGCATTTTGAGAATTGTCAGAGATCGCGAGAAAAAAGGCGGTGAGGGTCGTGGTATGGGATTTCTCAACTGGCTCAAAGAAAAGGAAATTACTAAAAGCCAAGCCTACAATTTGATCCAACTGGCCAATAGCGCCGATACTCTAGTGGCTGAAGGTGCATTAGAGGCTGAATCGATCAATCGCTTTAGCAAAAGGGCTTTTATCGAAACGGCTAAAGCCGATCCTGAAATTCAAAGACTGCTAGGTGAATCAGCCCAAAATGGAGAGCGTATCACCTATAGAGAAGTTAGACAACTTTGCGATCAGATGACGGCAATGGGGTCTGATTTGCTGCCAGTAGAAGTAAAAATAAAAGCGCAAGAAGGGAGTTTATCTCCTCACTATTTAGCACCCTTGGTCAAGGAACTTGAAAAGCTACCGATTGAACATCTAGAGCCTATTCAAAAAGAGATGGCCTCAAAGCCCGATATCGATACAGTAAAGTTCATGACTACAGAAGCTCGCAGTTTGGGTAGATATTTAGATGCAGCAGCCCAAGTGCAGACTATCCGCAAAACCTCTGTAGATATGGCAATGGCCTTAGAGGAAGCCCTCAGACTAGATTGTTTGAGCACGGCAGCAGATTTAGTCAAGCAAGCTAGCCAACTTGAGCAGACTGCAGCCAAGCTCTACACTACTTGGAAAAGACTAGGCTCTCTAGCAGATAGACTCTATGTTGATACCGGGGCAAGCAATCCCCATTTGCGCTCTCTTTTGAGTTGTTTGGAAACTTTGACCAATGAAGTGATTGAGGTTGAACTCGATGATACTGGTCAAAGAACTCTCAGGCTGAAAATTCTACCCGAGGAAGCTCCCTTTTAGTGTCAAAATTTTCAGACAATAAACTTGACAAAAATCAACTGATAGAGTGATACTTCGGAGATGCTTATACATAAATCAAATAAACATATATAAATACTATGAACGATTCTAAAAAAGTCAATGTTGGAATTGTTGGAGCTTCAGGCTATGGAGGAATCCAACTAGTCAGGATTCTTCTAGATCATCCCCATGTGCATATAGCTTATCTAGGCGGCGATAGTAGTGCGGGTAAACCATTTTGTGATCTTTATCCCCATCTAACCAACTTGGTTAATCTCACAGTAGAAGCTATTGATCTAGAGGAAATTGCCCGAAGATGTGAGGTTGTTTTTTTGAGCCTTCCCAATGGACTTGCTCACAAGATGGCTCCTCTATTGCTAGAAAAAGGTGTTCAAGTTTTAGATCTTTCGGCAGATTATCGTTTTTGGGATCTCAATACCTACATACAATGGTACCAAGATGAGCGCGAAGATCATCAAGTAGCAGAGAGCGCTGTCTATGGCTTACCTGAACTCTATCGAGATAAAATCAAAAGCTCTAATTTAATTGGTTGTCCTGGCTGCTATCCGACAGCTAGTCTGCTGGCTATTGCCCCTCTTCTCAAACAGGGCTTAGTAGATCCTGGAGCGCTGATAATTGACGCTAAATCGGGTACTTCAGGTGGCGGTCGCCATGCCAAGGTGCCTTTTCTTCTAGCTGAAGCTGACAATTCGCTCGGAGCATATGGGGTTGGAAAGCATAGACATACTCCTGAAATTGAACAGATCTGTACAGATTTAGCCAAATCAGAAGTCAAGGTTCAATTTACACCTCATCTGATTCCGATGGTACGAGGGATACTCTCTACAGTCTATGCCAACTTAAGCGATCCAGGCTTGGTCACTGAAGATTTACTGACTATCTATAGCGCATTTTATCGCTCTAGCCCTTTTGTCAAGATACTCTCTAATGGGCTATATCCCCAGACCAAATGGGCATTAAGTACTAATCTTTGTTATATTGGGCTGGAAGTCAACCCCCGCACTGGACATATCATAGTTCTTTCTGCTATCGATAACCTGATCAAAGGCCAAGCCGGACAAGCAGTACAATGTCTCAATATCATGCGCGGCTGGGACGAAACTACTGGACTTCCTCAACTGGCTTTCTATCCCTAATGAGCAATTGACTCAAAAGCCAGTTAGCCATAGTAGCTCTTCTGGTATCTCTAGGATTAAACTGTCCTATTTTCCAGCCTGTAAAACCTAGTTTTTCTTTAAGGGCTTGTTTGTGTTCTTGCGCAATAGAACGGGTTAATTTTACTGTAGGCGGCCGGTTTTCAATAAAGTCAGGTGGTTCTAGATACTCTTGGCGCCATGATTGTTCTACTAGGCTATTATTCCATCGATCTTCAAAATAACGATAGCCCAAGTAGTACCAAACCATCTGATTGACAGTGAAATCATCAATCTCATCATTGAGAATTTCCCAAATTGTCTCAATGCTGAGATCTGGTAAATCTGTCATTTTTTAGAATATTATTTTCCTTAATTATTTACTCGCTTGAGCACAGGATTTAACTTGCATCTTCTGGGAGTTATTTAAATTATTCTTGGCAAATTCTCGTATCTTTTCTTGCTTATCAGATTGAGAAAGATTACTATTTTTAATTTTGAGTAGTTGATCATTTTGAGCTTGGGGTAAATTCAAAGCTTTGAAACAATCAAATACATCAGCTTTATTTTGAGCCTGGGCATTTAGTATAGAAAAAGAAAAAACACTGATACTAGCCAAGGCAATTACAGAATACTTTTTGTTGTTCATAATCATGAAACGATTTTATCAGACTTTGATTAATTTTAGACAAGAAAGCCAAGCTATAGCTCTTTAAAAATTATCGCTGAGTACTTGCAACAGAAGTTCCTGGAGCATATGCTTCCAAAATATTGGCATTGAAAGAGCACATCAAGACATAATAATCACAAACGGGACATTCTAAAGGATTTTAAATTTCTCTATAAATATTTTTTTATGGTAGTAAGAAAATCCTCATATGGTTTGACTCCAATAATAGTTTCTTTTAATTCTCCATTTTGAAAAAACATTACCGCAGGAATACTTTTAATTTCTAATTTTTTGGCTAGAGGCTTGTTCGAATCTAGATCCATTTTGTATACTTTGGCATCATCTTTGTAATCAACAGCCAATCTATCTACCAAAGGACCGACAACCTTGCACGGTCCACACCAAGTAGCAGTAAAATCAACTATTAACAGTCCCCCTTCAGCTAATAATGTATCAAACCCAGCTTCATCTTCAATAAAATTTGCAGTACCCATTTTTTCCTGAATATTATGATTTATTTTTGACTATCTTGACTGATCTCTATACAGAGGTCGGAATTGGCATTTATTCTCGTAAAAAACCGAAGAAAATTAATTGCATTATTTTTTGTGTTATTGATAAACTAAAGTAGTTGGTTTATTTTGCGTACTATTATGTCTGCTGAAAATTTAGAAAACCACAACCAAATATGGATAAGGCTTAATCAAGCTAGACAAGAAAAGGCAGCCAATGGCGGCTATGCGGGATTTGGTTCACCTGCTTTTGGCCAATGCTCTATAAATGGAGAATTAGTAGATGAGCCTCAAGAACAGGAACTAATTGAACTAATTCGTCGACATCATAAATCTGGCAAGTCTTTACAACAGATAGCAGATTGGCTCAATCAACAAGGTTATCAGACTAAACGTGGTCAGCAGTGGAAACGTATCTCCATCAAGAGAGTCCTTGATAGACTTTATGATAAGACCCCAAGAATATCTGGTATGACAAAAAAGGAGTCATAACCTTCAAGCTCAACTAACCTTTGTCTTATGAATGATTCCCGACTTTTTTCCGTTACATCTCTCATTGTATACCTATATTTGCTGAATGTCTAGATAAATTAAGTTTTTGACTAATTTCTTTGTAACATCTCTAATGAGTCGGTGATGTCCTAGTTCAATATTAAACATTTAAAATATTTGTATTGTCTTTGTTTTTAAGAGGTCTATGGAATTTAATGCTCCATTAATGTGTGCTCCTGCGTTGGAAGAGGTCAGCAGATGCAACAAAGGCATGTTCGTAGACTTGTTGTATCTTCAAATTGGGGCTGGGGGTTGGGGATAGTCACCCAAACAAGTTTACTAAAAATTTTTGACCCAGTAGAGATGTATGGAATAATAGATACGTTACAAAAAACAGTAGAGCAACTTGAAGCTCAAAAAATGACAATGTTGAACCAAATAGATAAAGATATAGTAACCAGCTTCTAAAAACCTAGCCAATGTAGATATAAACCTACCTAAAACCTAAATGTAGTTCTTATTAAACCTATGCCTATAGGTGGGTTTGCCGCGTTATGTTCTGGATTAACAATAAACATAAACCCTGGAATAATAAAAATATTCTCACTAATTGGATATTTATAAGATAGTTCAAAATGCAGTGAAGTATTTTGATCTTGACGAAAAACAATATCATTTCTGGTAACCCTAGGTGGCATACCAAAAATAAAACTCGTCTGGCTACCCAATTTACCCAAGTTCATCAAAGAAGCCGTCAAGGCCCAACTCCAAATATCAGCCGTAGCCCCTCTATTTCCCTGAACATTGCTTACACTTGGAGAGCCTACTGCAGTAGGGTTGAAATAGCTGACCCAGCCACCACATATAAAATCATCAGTAAATTTATAGGTATATTGCAAGCCAAAATCTTCAGAAGCAGTAGGTGTCAAAGCCCCAAAAGGATATTCACCATATAAACTGCCTTTACTACCGGTTACATTGACTGAAGTAACCGGAGTAGGGGCATAATAATGACCATAAGTAAAAGCTAGCCCTAGTCCTTGGGTTGGGTGGTAAGTAATCTGGCTCAAGACGGTATGTTGTCCGTTGAAAATACCCTGATTTGGGCTTGCTGCAGTAGAAGTTAAATAACTAACCCCCCAAGCTAAATTGGGGGTTATATCATAATAAACTACAGCTCCAGCACCAGAAGCATAGGAATAAATGGGACTTTCTGATCCAAAATTGGAAATTGCATAGACCGGATTTAAAGAAGGGAAGACCCGGGTGGGGAAATCAGCAGAAGGGGCAATGGCAAAAGTTGCACTGTTGCCTATAGGCATTTGATAGTAGAGTGTACTTAATTTTAGGCTTTTGTTGGTATTTGTACTGCCAGCTAGAAGTGTCATATCAGTGCCAGTTACAGGACTGCCATAGTTGTTGACAACACCTTGTTGAAGCAAAACGCGCAGCTTGTCTTTTCCAGTAAAACTAGTGTCCCATTTTAGAACAGATCTAGCAGAAAGAGTAACGGCATGAGGTAACTTGGCGCCAGGATCATTACCAGGCAAAACCGCCTTAGTTTGACCTTCAAGAGCAACTAAGTTGAAATCTACTGCGCCGCTTAGAATCGTAGTAGGAGCAAACTGCCGGCGCTCTAGAAAGGCTATACGATTATCGAGACGATTTAGTTTGTGGGATAAATCTTGTAATTCTGTAGCAAACTCATTTTCTAATCTTGCAATTGCCGATAAATCTTCTTTGAGTATAATTGTTTGGTCTATAGTTCGCTTAAGGTGAGTTAAGCAAGTATTTAAAGCAGTGGCAAATTCATAACGACCAACTGATTTGATTCCTCGAAAATTTCTATCGGGAAATCCTTCAATACATCTATATCTTTGTATTAGCTCACTGAGCGCCTCATAGGCCCAATCATCGGGGGAAACATCCTTTAGTTGGTGAACACTATAAATTTGATCTAATTCAGGAGGGGGATCGATCTGGGCTGAGGCTTTGCTGGAAGAAAATACAATTTGAGCTAAGACAATAATTAATGAAATTTTTAGAGATCTTTGGCATGATTGCTTCTCATCTAACATCACATACACCCTTGATTAAAAATAGACTTTGAGTTGATTATCGATTTGGTCTAAAACTTTTTTAGCTATTGATTCAGGGACTTTTGTATAGCCTAAATCTTCATTTAACTTTTGCCCCTCAGTAAGGACCCACTTCAATAGTTTTTTGGTTGAATTTAGGTTATTTGAGTTACTATATCTTTGTTTTGCTAGTAACCAAGTTAAACTAACTAGGGGATAACCATCTGCTGGATCATCAATATTTTCAGTAGTAAAATCATCCTTGAATGTAATATTTTCTAGAGCCTTTTTGGTTTCCTCTAAAGTTGGCTCTATATAATGAGATTGTTTATTTTCAATTCGCGCTGTTGAGAGATTTTTAGCTGTAGCCATATATTTAGATATATAACCTATAGAACCATCTACTGCTTTTATTTCCCCTGATATTGCACTATCTTCAGTAAAGGCTGAATATATCTGAAAATCCCATTGTGGCAATCTCGAAGCTGATACTTTTCCTTGGGTAATTATATTTAGATATTTGGTCAATATAAAACTATTATTTGAGCCATCTGAGCGCACTACAACACTGATTTGTCTATTGGGAAACGCGCTATCAATCATTTGCCAGTTGGTAATTTTTCCTGTAAATATTCCAACTAATTGCTCTCTGGTTAAATCTACATGCCTAGTAACATCTTCCAAGTTGTAAACAATTGCTATGGCACCGCCTCCAACTGGGATCATCAAATGGCCATCTTCCATCTGGTTTTTATCAATAGGAGTAGGAACAACGCTAGTAGCCACTAGATCTGCAGTCTTATTAATAAATAAGTTAATAGCTCCAAGTGTGCCAGAGATAAAATATCTAAAACTTTCTCCAGTTTGCTGCTGATAGAGGCTACTATAACCTTGAAAAAGGCGCTCAGAAAAAGAATCTCCGGCTATTTGCAATATTTCAGCAGAATTGACATTATAGGAAAGAGCAATGACTATAATTGTGCTGAAAATGCCGATAAAAATTTTTTTCACAGGAAAGCACCTATAGTTACTGATACTTGACTTTTTGGCGATAGATAATTACTTTATCGCCTTGGGGGGATATTTCTAACCAATGATCTTCAATGACAAATTGGTAAAGAGTCTCGCCCAATCTAGTACTCTTCCATGTGCTAATTAGTTGACTATTGGGAACCCACTTTTTAAAAACTTTCAAGGACAATTCAGGAACTCCACTAGGATCTATCTGCTCATCAACTTGAGTAATTGTGCCAATAGCGCTCACTTGCACTTCTACAACAAAGCCCTGTTGGTTTTTCCCTCTGAGAATATACCTAGAGGAGCCATCGCGCTGAATTTCATTGCGCGCTTTGGTAAATTGGGCATCTGTAACCGTTTTAGCGGCAGTGATTGCAGGAGAGGGAATCTCGCTTAGAGGAATTTCCCTGACTATGCCACCAAGACTTTGGGCAATCAGCTTGACATTTGTCTGTAGGCTAGCGCTGCTAGGGGCAATAGGATAAAAACTAGTAACTATAGCAGTAGATAGCAAAATGCCTTGCCATAAATTTAAACGCTTCATTTTAAGATCTAGCTTTTTATAAAAAATTTTCAAGCAGATTCTAGCACAAAGAGGAAACTTTTATCGCTATATACAAATGGAGAATATCCTTAATTATTTCTTTATTTACAAACATACTTGATTTTGCTAAAATTAATATCACTAAATAATTAATATATAAAACTACATTTGAGCAATCTACTATGGATATCTTTAAAAGGCTAACTTTTGGATCGAAAATTTTGTTAGCTTTGTTGTTAACTGCACTACTTTCTACCTTCTTAACAGGCTGGATTGGTTATACATCAGGAAGAGATGCCTTAAAAAACGCTGTATTTGAACAGTTAGAGAGTGTAGGCAATATCCAGGCTAATACGATTACTGATAGCTTTAATAGAACACTAGATACTGTCTTGACTATTAGTGAAAGTGATATAGCAGTTGTTGCTACCAAGCAATTTAAAGCAGCATTTGACAAGCTCAAAGATGTAAAAATCACTCCAGAGCAAAAAGCAAAACTTGCTAACTACTATCAAAAAGATTTTATGCCCCGCCTGGCGCAAAATACAGATATTAAGCCTATGTTGGAGAACTATCTGCCATATCAGACTGCTCAAGAATATCTCCAGTATGAGTATATAGCCGCTAATCCATACAAAGTTGGTGAGAAAGACAAATTAAATTTCGCTAAAGACAAGAGCGAATATGATGCCATTCATAATAAATTTCACCCCAAATTAAGAAACTTTGTCGATAGATTCAGCTACTATGATTTGTTTTTGGTGGATGCTGATTCAGGTCAGGTACTCTATACCGACAAAAAAGAGGTGGATTTCATGACAAACCTCAAAGATGGACCTTATTCTTCCACCGCTTTAGCCAAAGCATACGAAAAATCTATTCTCTCTAAAGGAGATTTATCGTATGTTTCATTGGTAGATTTTGAGCACTATGTTCCTTCCTACGGCGATCCGGCTGCTTTTTTTACTTCCCCTATATACGATGGTCCTAAGATGATTGGCGTGCTCATTGTGCAGATGGGCGTTAACAAGCTCAATGACTTGTTGACCTTTAACGACAAATGGAAAGAAGCAGGTCTAGGCAAAACCGGAGAGACTTACCTAGTTGGTGAAGATCACTTCATGCGCACTACCTCACGAAGGTTTTTACAGCATCGGGTTGAATTTCTTAAGTCTTTGAAAGAGCACGGGTATGAACCAGAAATGCTCAATCGTCTTGACAAACAAAATACCCCAATTCTCAATTTAACAAACGATAATCTTTCTGTAAAACAAGCTCTAGCTGGTGAAAGTGGATCAATTTTAGAAAAAAGCTCTGGCGGAGTGGATATTTTGTCATTTTATCAGCCAATTAAAATTGGCGATTTCCGCTGGGCCTTGATTGCCAGAAAAGAGCAATCAGAAGCTTTTGCACCAATAGCTGAGCTAACTAGAAAGCTGATCATCACAGCTGCTATTTTGATTCCAGTGATCACCTTTTTGGCTCTTTATCTCTCTCGTATGTTGTCTGAGCCCATCAATCGTTTAATCAATGCGGTCAAAAAGATTGCCGCCGGAGAGAAGAACGTCAGGGTCAATGTTGATACTAGAGATGAAATTGGCAGGCTGAGTAATACTTTTAATGACATGGCTAGTAGCATTGATGAAAAAGATGAAGTAATCCAAGAGAAAATCGCTGAAAACAATCGTCTTTTGCTCAATGTCTTACCTGAACCTGTAGCTAAAAGACTACAAAATGGGGAGCAAGATATAGCTGATAGTTTTTCCAATGTCACTATCATCTATGTTGAAATTGAAGGATTTGCCGATATCGCTGATAGTCGCAATGCCAATCAATCGATGAGGCTTCTGCAGGAACTGATCTCTTCTTTTGATGATATGGCTGATCAATATGGAGTAGAAAAATTAAAAACCATGGGCTCATCCTATATTGCCGTCTGCGGACTATCTATCCAACGAGTAGATCACGCCAAACGCTCTGTTGATTTTGCTATGGCTATTCTCAAGCTGATGAATTCATTTAATCTAAAGCATGGCGCTGATCTAGGGTTAGATATTGGTATTCACTCGGGCCCAGTAGTTGCCGGTGTGATTGGTAAATCTAAGTTTATCTATGAACTTTGGGGTGAAACTATGAACATAGCCCAGTTGATTCACTCTTGCGATGGTACTAATAATATCCAAGTCAGTGATACAGTTCATTCTGCTTTATTTGGACAATATGATTTCGAATCTACTGAAGATTTTTCAGTCAAAGGCAAAGGAAATATCCCTGTCTGGAAAATTCATTCTCTAGGTTCTTTCTCTAGTAGTGAAGGCGCTGAGGTGAAAGCATGAGGAGCAATTCATTGTTCTGGTTATTTTGGGTTGTCATTGCTTTTCCCATAGCAATGTTAGTCTTAGGAGAAATCCTCGTAGATATGCGCGCCAGGGGACAAAAAATGGCCACAGTAGTTGAGGCTACGCGCAATCTGATTATTCCCTCTGCGGTTATTTATATAGTTCTCTATAAAATTATGGGGCGGCCCCATACTGGCCCTTTGGTGCGCATATCTGAGACCGTGATGTGGATTTCAATAATATTCACAGCCTTGACTTTATTGAATTTGATTCTCTTTGAAGATGCGCCTGAGGGAAGTTGGCAGTCTAAAGTTCCCAAGATCATGCTGGATGCCGGAAGGCTTTTTCTAGTTTTGGTGGGAACAGCAATTGTCTTATCAAGAGTCTGGGGGCAAGATTTAGGAAGTTTAGTTACAGCTCTTGGGGTAGGTTCTCTAGTGATAGGTCTAGCCTTGCAAGATAGCCTTGGTAATATTTTTTCAGGTGTAGTTCTTCTGTTTGAGCAGCCTTTTAAATTAGGAGATTGGATTCAAGTAGGAGAGACCGCTGGTAAGGTACAAGAAATCACCTGGCGTTCAGTTCACCTGATGACTAAAGCTGGCAATGTAGTGATCGTTCCCAACTCAGAACTCTCTAAAAACAGAGTCAGGAACTACGATCTTCCCAATAACTTTCACGAACTAGATCTTTATCTGACCTTTTCCTACGACGATCCACCAAATAAGGTCAAATCTGTTCTCTATGATGTTGCTATAGGTACCGAAGGTGTACTTAGCGATCCCCCGCCTTTTATAAAACTAGTGGAATATGGAGATTTCAACATAAAGTACTTAATTGGACTTTATATAAAAGACTTTAGCATTGAGCTCAGAATCAAAGATCGTTTCTATACGCATATATGGTACGCATCTAAACGCGCCGCTCTGACGATGCCCTATCCAATTTCTACTCAATTACAACAAGAGATAATCCTTCCTAGCGCAGAAGAGAAAGCCCAGCAAAATAGAAAATCTCTTCGAGAAATCTCCTTGCTGGCAAATTTGGATAATGATTTGATTGAGCTATTGAGCAGAGAGGCTATTTGGCTAGACTATGCCAAAGATGAAGTAATTGTCTCTGAAGGTGAAATCTTATTGGGTATGTATCTGATGGTTTTTGGTTCAGCAATACTCACTGTCACTAGTCAGACGATTGGCCAAGTTGCTGAGGGTGAATTTTTTGGAGAAAAGGCAACCTTGCTCTCTCATCAAGTTAGTGATTTTAGCGTCAAAGCAATCGAAGATCTCAGGGTATTGCTGATTGAGCAAAATACCTTGAGATCAATTATAGAAAATCCAAGGTCTCTAACTTTAATCAATCAATTGGGGGAATCTATGGAATTACGTCGCCGCCTGATTAAGGGATTGAAATCTTAAGCTCAATCTGCCATCTTCCATCGTTACCATGCGCTCGGCCACATCGAGTATGCGGTCATCATGCGTGACCAGTAAAATAGTACAATCTTGCTCTTTAGCTAGTTTCTGCATCAGCTCGACTACACTTCTTCCTGATTTACTATCTAGAGCAGCAGTCGGCTCATCAGCCAAGACCAACTTAGGATGACTGACTAATGCTCTAGCAATAGCAACTCTTTGTTTTTGACCACCAGAGAGCTGACGGGGATAGTAGTTAATTCTTTCGGCAAGTCCAACAAGTTCCAGCATATGTTCAGCTCTTTCTTTAGCCTGCTTGGTATGGATATTTTTGTGCAGCTCCATCGACATCTGCACATTTTCCCTAGCCGTCAGAGACTCTAGAAGGTTATGGGATTGAAAGATGTAGCCGATATTGCGGCGCAAGGCAACCAATTGTGAATTATTAGCATTTACTAATTCTTGGTTATTGACCTTGAGACTACCTTGCTGGGCAGAGCGCAGAGCGCCAATTAAAGTTAAAAGGGTAGTTTTGCCAGAGCCAGAAGGACCTTTCATAATGACAATCTCACCTTGGTAAAGCTTTAGGTTAATGTCATAGAGAACTTGTTTTTTGAGCTCTCCTTCGCCATAAAAATGCTGCAAATTCTCAATAGAGACAACTTCTTTCATAATTTAAAAAATATCAGCAGGATCTGCAGATCTCAAACGATTAGCGGCAATAGAACCTGATAGGCAGCACATCACTACAGTCAAAACCAACACGCTCAAAGCCCTAGCAAGGGTCATCATAATCGGCAAACCAGTAGCAGCAGCTGTATTGCTATAGAGTAGCAAGGTTAAGCCAAGTCCTGGCAAATATCCCAAACAAGCCAAAATCAGAGCCTCTTGGAAAACAATATTTAATAAATACAAATTACTGTAACCCATCGCCTTTAATGTGGCATATTCTGGTAGATGATTGGCTATATCAGTATATAAAATCTGATAGACTATCACGATTCCTACAATAAAACCCATCACCGTACCTAGGGTGAAGATAAAGCCGATAGCAGTACTACTTTGCCAATAGAAAATTTCATAATCGATAAATTCCTGCCTGGAAAAAATCTTGACATCCCCCATATTGAGCTTTTCTTTAATTGAAGCAATTACTAGATTGGGATCTGCTCCAGGTTTGATTTTAATAACGCCAATACTGATTAAGGTTGGATCTAAAGAGGGAAAGATTTTGGCATATGTAAGATCACTGGTGATAATATTGCCATCAGCGCCAAAAGAGGTACCTAGCTTAAAAAGCCCCTCAACCTTGACTCTATGGGCTGACACTTCCGAAAATACCGTTTTTCCTGCTTTAAATTGACTAGCAATAGGCCCAAATTCACTGCGAGAGAGCTCATCAAATAAGACTGTATTTTCTTGTTTGAGAGCTTGTTGATTTTTTGCCACACCCGGAAAAGTCAAAATTGGATCATGCGGATTAATAGCGATGATCATGATGTTGCGGGTAGTCCTTTTGACAGGATCTTTCCAGGGGGCAAAATTGACATATACAGGATAGGCGGACTCTACTCCTTCTACTGCCAGAGCTTGATAAAGTCGGCGTCGGGCAAAGCCTTTTGGAGCAATAATAGAATTGGTTTTGGGGCTCAGCAGGAAAATATCCCCATTAAGTCCTTTATGGGGAGTTACAGCGCTATCAAAGAGCGCGTCGCGAAAGCCTAACTGCATGAACATCAAAATATCGGCAAAAGATATTCCAGCTAGTGCTATTAATAAGCGTATTTTTTCTTTTCTCAGTTGTAACCAAGCTAATGGTATTTTCATTTGACAGAGGTAATAATTTCGGCAGTAACTTTACTATTGGTAAGTCTGTTTACTTTTTTACTATCTTCGGGGTTTAGCTTGATCTTTACTTCGACAACTCTTACATCCACATCAGCAGCAGGATCTGTGCTCAAGACATCTTTTTTGCCAACTTTATAGCCAACTTCAGTGACATTTCCTTTAAGTGCGCCCTTAAAGCTGCCGTTTTCGCTTTTGATAATTGCTCTTTGGCTAGGTTTTATTTGATTGATATCACTTTCATAGACCTCTGCTACCACAAGCATTTTATCGGTTTGCCCTAATTCTACTACTCCATCACTCTGAGTGATCCCTTCACCTGGATGGCGATAAATTTTCAGTATCTGGGCAGTAAAGGGAGCCTTGATTGTTGATTTATTTAAATCTTCCTTGGCTTTTGTATAGTCAGCTTGGGCTTTGTCCAATTGAGCTTGAGCTTTTTGAACATCGACTGGACGAACTTCTTTAATTTGAGTTAGAGTTTCTTTGGCTTGATCGATTTGTTTTTTGAGCGTATTAAAAGTTTGAATGCCAATAGCTTGGGTTTCTTCAATTTGATGAGTTAGGGTTTGTTTGGTTCTGCTGTAGTTAGCTTGAGCTTCGGCTAAGGCTTCTTGATTTGTATCTAGCTTGAGGCGAACTTGATCTAAGTTGGAATCAGAAATTACAGCTTCTTGAGCGAGTTGTTGATATCTATGATATTCTCTTTGGGCATTGCCTAGCTGAGCTTTTAATCTGCTAATAGTGGCTTGCTGGGTATTGATTTGTCCTAGCAATTCGGCTCGAAGTTCGTCAATTTTATATTTAAATCTGGATTTTTCTCCTGCCAATTGAGCTTCTAGTTTGCCAATATCGGCCTGTTGGGCTGCTATTTCTCCTTGTTTGGCTCCTGCTTTGACAACTGCTAGGTTAGCTTTGGCAATTTCTACATCTTGCTTAGCTGAGGTGATTTGCGCTTTTTGACGTTGATAACCATCTAGGATAGCTATTGTTTGATCTTTATGAACTATCTCTCCTTCTTTGACCAACAACTTATCAACCTTAGCTCCCCCAAGATCCGGTGAGGCAGATAATTTAATAGATTCGCCTTCAGGCTCTAGTCTTCCGAGTGCGCTAACTTTGGTGATTTTGCTCTTAGGAGCTTGCTTGAGAGTAATGGCCGGCTCTGTTTGTCTGCGGGCTATGAGATTCTTGCTATAAAAAATAGAAGTTCCGCCAGCTAATAAAGCTAGCAGTGAAACCAACAAAATTTGTCTTTTACCCGAGGGCGATAGTATTGAATCAGTTAACTTGTTCTTACCCACCAAGATCTTAGTCCTATATCTTAAAACTGTAACTAACTCTTAATCAATTTTAAACTATCTTTACAATTTCTCCAGAAAAAAGCGCTAAGCAAAATAAACTGGTATTGGAATTGTTATGCATTGAGGTTTTTTGGAGTGGCTTTAAAAAGTATTTCCTTGCCTTTGGAAAATTCTCCAAAGCATTTGGTCGTAGCCTTACATGGCTGGGGAGCTAATTGCTATGATTTGGTGCCGATTGCTGCTCAATTAGAGCTTAGCGATACTCAGTTTATTTTTCCCGAAGCGCCTTATCCCCATCCACAAGTACCAGAAGGAAAGGCTTGGTATGATTTAGAAACATTTGATTACCAAGGTTTAGCCCAAAGCCGTACTCTTTTATATGATTGGCTCTTGGCACTTGAAGAAAATACAGGAATTAGCCTCAAGCGTACCTATCTAGTTGGCTTTTCCCAAGGCGGGGCAATGTCTTTAGATGTAGGGCTAGATCTTCCCTTGCAAGGTATATGTAGCTTGAGTGGATATCTTCAGCGCCAACCTGAGAAACTTGACTATCAAGATTGTCCAATTTTAATAATTCACGGGCAGCAAGATCCAATAGTACCAATACAACAAGCCAGAAACGCGCAAACTCTTCTAACTGGGTTGGGCGCTAAAGTTGCCTACCGTGAATTAAACATGTCCCATGAAATTTCCCTTGAGGCGATCGATTTGTTAAGAGAGTTTATAGTTAGTAATTCCCAAACGCTCTCAGGCTTAGAATAAAAAATAGAGAGTTGCTATAGGAGATAAGACTGATGATCGCTGTTCAGGACATTGATAAAATGACACAACAGGATGTAGCGCGTCTAGCTCAACGCTTGGAGCAGGATGATTATTCTAACCCGTTCGAGGCTCTGCAGGATTGGCACTTGCTCAGAGCGATAGCTTTCCAGCGTGAAGATTTAGTTGAGCCCTACGCCTATCTACTAGATAATGAAACCTGTGATGAGTCTTAAAGTTGACTGTATCGAGTAAAGGACGCCTTTTAATTGCTCTTTGTGGAGGGATTGCCACCTACAAGCTCTGCGAGGTGATTTCTAGAATGTTTCAATCGGGCTATCAAGTCCGGGTAGTTCTGACTCAAGCTTCCCTTGAATTTATTACTCCGCTGACTGTAGCTACTCTTTCACGTCATCAAGCCTATACAGATGATTTATTCTGGAGTAGCGAGAATTCTAGCCCCTTGCATATCGAGCTAGGGCAATGGGCTGAGATTATTTTAATTGCCCCTTTGACTGCCAATACTCTAGCTAAATTGGCTCATGGTTTTGCTGATAACCTTTTAACCAATATTGTTCTAGCTTCAAATTGCCCTATATTGACAGCGCCAGCTATGAACACCCAAATGTGGCAGCAGCAATCAGTGCAAAAAAACTGGCAATCATTGCAAGAAGATCCCCGCTACCACAGCATAGGTCCAGATTCAGGTAGGCTAGCTTGCGATGCTGTAGGAGCAGGACGTATGGCTGAACCACAAGCTATCATCTGCGCTCTAGAGTCTTTATTTTATAGTGCCGGCAAAAGAGATCTTTTAGGTAAACGCATTTTAGTAACCGCTGGGGGAACTAGAGAATATCTTGATCCAGTACGCTACCTGGGCAATCCTTCAACCGGCAGGATGGGTATAGCCTTGGCAATAGCTGCTCATTATCGCGGGGCCAAAGTCACTCTAGTTCACTCTAATCTAGAAAAAGAAAGATTGAACTGCCTGCCAGAGATGACAAGAAGCTATAGCGTAACTTCTAGCCAGGATATGCTAGAAAAAGTACTAGAGCAATTTAACGCAAATGATTGGCTCTGCATGGCAGCAGCAGCATCTGATGTCAAACCCGTTCAATATCATTCACATAAGCTAGCTAAAGCCGAACTGCCAAAAAGCCTAGAACTCGAGATGGTGGTAGATATTTTGCAAGCTTTAGGCAAATACAAAACTAGCAATCAAATCATCATTGGCTTTGCTGCCCAAAGCGGAGATATCCTGACTCCTGCTAGAAACAAACTAGAGCAAAAAAAACTAGATGTGATTTTGGCCAATCCAATTGATCAACAAGGGGTAGGATTTGCCAGCGAGAATAATCAGGGTATCATTTTAGATCGCCTGGCAAGAGAAAAATATATAGATTCTTGCACTAAACTCGAACTGGCCAATATCCTGCTGGATTTTGTCTTGGAATATGTCGCCGCCTATCCTAATCTTGATTGCGCGTTATCTTGATCTTGATTTCGTCATAGCGTTTAACTTTGTAGATCACGGTAGATATTAGCCAGCTCAATACAAAAAGAGCAATAACCAAATAGCCAATTATTCCAAAGTTTTCTGATAGGTTGCCTACAAAATCCCAAAAGGGACCTTTGAGTTGGTAGCGATCAACCACAATGCTCAAAACCTCTATAGTGCCAATGACCAAAGCAACCAGGATCGAAACAGTGGTGATCGTTATATTGTAGTAAAGCTTGCGAATTGGTTTGAGCTGCGCCCAGCCATAAGCTCCGATCATCATAATTCCATCAGTGGTATCCACCAGACACATACCAACTGTAAAAAGAGCTGGAAAAACTAAGATACTCCAAATGGGCATTCCTTTAGAAGCTTGAGAAGCGGCAATACCCAATATCCCTACTTCAGTAGCTGTATCAAAGCCCAATCCAAAGATGACTCCAAGAGGATACATCTTCCAGCTAGAATTTATCATGCGCAGAATGGGGCGAAAAAAACGAGCCTTGACTCCCCGTTGATCTAAAAATTCATCGAGTGAGGCTTCATCATAAACTTCACCCCTTTGCACCCTCTTAAAAGTACTATAGACATCCCAAAGAACGATCATATTGATCACGGCAATCAATAAAAGAAAAGCCGCCGAAACACTAGTGCCGATCAATCCGCCGATTTCACGCAAGCCCGGAAAATACTTTTTGATTGCAATTGATGTTACAACTATCGCCACTGACATCAAAACCACAATAGTAGAATGTCCCAGCGCAAAGAAAAACCCTACAGAAATTGGCTTTTTGCCATCTTGCATCAATTTGCGAGTGACATTGTCAATTGCGGCAATGTGATCGGCATCGACCGCATGACGCAAGCCAAAGGTATAGGCAATCAAACAGGTGCCGATTAACAGAGGATAATCTCTAAAGAGCAAAAAGGCAATTGCCCATGCCAGGATATTAGAAGCAATCAAAAAGATGTACATATTGCGAATTTTATTTAGGACATCTTTCGGGCTGTCATTGAGAACGCGCAGGAATTGATTGATCATTTATTCTTTGAAATCCTAAAGATTGATTGGAGACTATGTCTGGTTTCAGATGCCAGAAAAATTAGCATTTTGCTTGCCTTATCCTGCTGCTATTTTCACTTGTTTATCCATTTTTGATATCCGGGTGGGGGGGATATTTTTACATATTTAAAGATTTTCTAAACAATTAACAATTAAACGAATTATATCTACATATTTTAATAGGGTTTGTTAAAATACCGATAAAAATATTAGTAAAAAACAAGACAAAATGCTAGATTTTTACAGCGCCTTACCTACATTTATAGTAGTTCTCAGAGAAGGGTTTGAAGCAGCTTTAGTAGTGGGAATTGTCCTAGCTTGTGTCCAAAAAGCTAAACAAGTTTCTGCTCTACCTTGGGTGTATCGTGGTGTTGCTGGAGGTCTTCTTTGCAGTATTTTGATTGGTTTTGCTCTTGCTGGGGTCCTGCAGCAAAGCAGCAGCAGAATAGTTGAACCTTATAACACTATTGTCAGAGAGACTTTAGCTGGCATTTTGGGAATAGTTGCTATAGTCTTGCTCAGTTGGATGTTGCTCTGGATGAGTCAGCAGGCTAAATCGCTCCGCTCACAAATAGAAACTAGTTTACTAAACCAAAAAGCTGATCGAGAAATATTTTTAATTGTCTTTGTTGCAGTTTTGCGCGAGGGTTTTGAAGCAGTGATTTTTGTACTAGCTCAAACCGAAAGCGGATCTGGTCCAATTTTAGGCGCAATTGCTGGAGTCCTTGTTGCTTTTGTGATGGCTCTTTTGCTTTTCAGGTGGGGAGTTGCTATCAATATCAAGCTCTTTTTTCGGGTGATGGGTATTTTACTGATTTTGATTGTCGGTGGTTTGGTTGTAGGGGTTCTCAATCAATTCAATATTGCCGCTACTTTGCTAGCCCAAATAGATCCAACCAAGGCTAGCTGGTGCACTTGGGAAGATTCATGCATACTAGGCCAGCAGCTTTGGGATGCTAGTAGCTTTTTATCAGATAAACAATTTCCTGGCATTATTTTAAAATCACTTTTTGGCTATCGACAAGTTATTTATTGGCTACAATTTGTGCTTTATTTATTATTTGTTAGTAGTTTGAGTTTCTTTTATTTTAGGGCTCTGCTTTTTACTAATAAAGAACAAATCAAGGCTAGCTAAAAATAACAAACTCCAGCTTAACCAATCCCCAAAACGCACATAAAATGTCTGGCTACTGCGAGTGTAGATCATATCGCTGTGGGTTTGATACTCGTTGAGTGAGGATTTCCAAACCAAATCCCCCCTAGGTGTAATGATAGCTGAGTATCCGGTATTGGTTACCCGAGCCGTCCAGCGGTCATTTTCAATAGCTCGCATAACATCTTGACCATGGTGCTGAGCTGGCATCGCTTTACTATAGTGCGCATCATTAGATGCTGTGACAATATAGACTCCGCCAGCTCTGGTTTGCCGGCGAAATAGTTCGCTATAGGCTGATTCGTAACAAATTCCGATAATAACTTTACCAAAGGGACTATTTAGTATTTGCTCTTGTTGGCCAGGTTGCAAGCGATTTTTAAGGGGCGAAAGCCTCTGGATAAATCTGCCAAGTATCTCCTCAAAAGGTATATATTCACCCAATGGTACAAGTTTGGTTTTATCATATTGACCCATGATTTGAGCATCTGGATTGAGCATAAATAGACTATTGGTATAGCCACCATCGCTGCGGCCAAAACCCCCCAACAAGACAGGTATTTTTGCTCTAACAACAGATTTATAAAAAGAGCCAGATTTAAGATCATCCCAAAAAAAAGGTAGCGCAGTCTCCGGGGTGATCACCATCTGAGCTCCCTGTTGGGCTAATTCTTCATATCCTTGCCTGTAGCCATCTATTGCCTTTATAAAGCCTGCCGGATAGAGCTTAATTTCATTGGCAATATTGCCTTGGATTAGGCCAATTTTGAATCCCTGCTCCCTATCAGATATTGGCCGATGGTGCATACTAAAACCAACAAGCCAAGCTAAAGAGTAAAGTACTATAGCTAGTAATATATAAATATTTCTCTTTTTGCTGCTGTTAGATAGATAGTGGGCAAACAGTCCATTGATAGTCACTAAAAGAGCAACTACAGCAGATGGGCCAGTGAGTGAACCTAGCTGCAATATCTCAAGATTATGGGGACTTTGGGTCAGTGAAAGCGAGCTCCACCAAAGGGGAGTATAGCTATAGATTCCTTCTAAGGCTAGCCAGAGAGCAACACCTCCTAAGATAATATGGTGGTGGTGGTCGGGTGTTCTTTTATATAAAAAAGTCAGCCCCAAACTCCAGAACACAACCAAGCTGGCACCATAGATACTCACCAATAGCCAACAAGCCATTGCAATCAAGAGGCTATAAAACCAAGGAACTCCCAGCCAGGTCATCGGGTGAATACCCAAGATCCAAGATAGAACAAATCCGTGATAACCTAAACCCCAAGTCAATCCTAGGATTATACTATTGCGATAGGATTTGTTTTTAGAAAGCGACCACCAGAGTACGGACAAACCAAACCAAGGCGCAATCCACCAACCCGAAGGCTCACAGCCGCTAGCGCTGAGAATTCCACCGAAGAAAACTATAATTATTGAGGCAATCGACACAGACTATCGCGATTGCTCAGTGGTTTTAACTTTTGTCAGGTATTTGGCCAGAGCGAGCATCAGATATATCGACAACAAATAGGCAGAAGCGCAAACCAAAATGCCCACAACAAGTTCACCTAGACTCGGTAATATTTTTTTAAATCCTACTTTATGATAACATGATGCTAAATAATTAATATTTTTTTTAGTATCATATAGTTAAAATTGTGGTAGCCCAAAATCAATTTGTAACCGATTCTTCTCAAGGCTCAGCAGAGATAAGCTCTCTTGTTCAAAGTCAGAGGAGTTTTTTTGCCTCTGGTCAAACTAGATCAATTGACTTTCGCCTAGAGAAGTTAAAGTTGCTCAAGAGCGCAATTTTGCAATCTCAAGCTCAGATAGTTCAAGCCGTCCAAGCTGATTTGGGCCGGCCAGAGTTTGAAGCTTATTTTGAAATTGCCTCTTTAGCAGAAATTAACCTGGCAATCAAACAGCTCAAAAAATGGAGCAAAGCTAAAAAAATAACCTCTTCAATAGAGCAGTTTCCCTCTTTGGCTTGGATAGAACCACAACCTCTAGGTATAGTACTGATTATTGCTCCTTGGAATTATCCTTTTCAGTTGACTATTTCACCACTAATAGGAGCAATTGCAGCGGGTAACTGCGCCATTATTAAACCTTCAGAATATGCGCCAATTACCTCTAAAGTCATAGCCAAAATGATTCAAGATTGCTTTGATAGAGAATATGTAGCAGTAGTTGAAGGGGATGTGAGCGTCAGTCAGAATTTGCTAGCTGAAAAATTTGATCACATCTTTTTTACTGGTGGTAGCAATGTCGGACGAATTGTCATGAAGGCTGCAGCTGAGCATCTGACTCCAGTAACTCTAGAATTAGGAGGCAAGAGTCCCTGTATTGTAGATAGTGAGGCTAATTTGGAGGTAGCCGCCAAGAGGATCACTTGGGGGAAATTTATCAATGCCGGCCAAACCTGTGTTGCTCCTGATTATCTGCTAGTAGATCGCAAGGTCAAAGCACAGTTGCTAGTTTTAGTACAAAAATATATCACCACCTTTTATGGAGCAGATCCTCACAATAGTACTAATTATGGCCGTATAATTAACCAAAAACATCTCCAGCGTCTTACTAGTTTTCTTGAAAATGGCAAGATTATCTGTGGCGGCCAGTTCAATTTAGAAGAGCGCTACCTCTCACCAACTATACTAGATCAAGTAAACTGGTCTGATCCTGTGATGCAGGAAGAAATTTTTGGGCCTATCTTGCCAGTAGTTGAATATGATAATCTCAACCAGGCAATATCTTGGATCAACGAGCGTCCTAAACCTCTAGCACTTTACTTTTTCTCAAAAAACCCTAATAAAATCCGTCAAGTTTTGGATGAGACCTCTTCTGGCGGGGTCTGTATTAATGATGTGGTGATGCATCTGGCAGTAACGGGTCTACCGTTTGGTGGGGTGGGTGAAAGTGGTATTGGCAGCTATCATGGTAAAGCTAGTTTTGATACTTTTTCCCATTATCGAAGTATCTTAAAAAAAGCATTCTGGTTAGATTTAGATTGGCGTTATGCTCCTTATAAATTAAGCCAGCTCAAGTTAATCAAATGGCTAGTTTCTCGATAAGTGAGTAACTTTGACTCTTTACCAAATCTCTGGTTTAAATTCTTCATCATTAATAATAGCTACAGTATCCCCACTTGGTTTAACGAGACTTAAACAATAAAATTATGTCTAGTTTAGAGTCTTTGTTTTGTCATATCGATGATTTCTCAAATGTTTTGAACATCAGTGGAAGAAAAGGCAACTCCCCGAGGCTAAAACGAAACGCCAACGTACTAGAATTTTATGTTTAAGTGAAATTATGACTATTCTTGAAAATAAGCTGATGTTGATTCAGGATAAACTCTTAGCTCGACGTCGTTCTATAATTGAAACGATAATTAATCAGTTAAAAAATATCTCTCAAATAGAATATTCTAGGCACCGCAGTCCTGTTAATTTCTATGTAAATCTCCTCTGTGGATTAATCGCCTACTTTCATCAGCCCAAAAAACCTTTTATTAATTTATAACTGTACTGTCTTTCTTCTCCTTCTTATCCCGAACTGAGGTTAGATAAGATTGAAGGTTATGATAGATGAATAAAACCCCAAAATAAAATAAATTGAAAATATAATTTATATGACTAAAACAACTTGGGATACTAGCGAATTACTTACATATTGTTCAAAGCAATATACAGATGATGCAGCGATATATTTTAAAGCTTTACAACAAAAGATAAAACGAATTCATTTTTCAAAAAAAGAAATTGAAAAGTCCCCTAAATTTCCTTTTCCAGATTTTGACATAAACAATAAATCTGATAAACATAAATTTTTAAAACCAGGGTTATTAATACTAACTCACACAGAATCAATAGCACATATTTTACATTCTCTTCCTGATGTTTTAGCACATATAATTAATGTCATAATACTTGATCCATTAGGATCAAGACTTGAATCTAGGCAAATTAATATTAAAAAAATTATAGACATAAATAATAGATTACAAAACAATTCATCCTTGGAAAGTTGGAGAAAACAATACTATAACGATATAGTTGATGCTATTAATAATCTCTTAAATTGTTGTGAATATAAATATATTGATGCTTTTGTTAACACTATCAAACATCGTCACTTGATAGATAGTAAGTGGACTTTTAAAAAAAGTCCAGAAAACATTATTTCAGATTGGCAATTTATTGAATTTGAAAGAGATCGAATATGCTATTTACCAACAACTATCACTAAATTAATTAATGATGATCAAGAGAAAATAATTAATATTTTCTGTGAAGTAGGAGAAAAAATTAATAATTATTGTCGCGCCGATTCTATTACAAACAAATGATGATTTATGGAAATTGAAACCTTACTACAACACATTGATTTAGGAGAAGATCAAAACATAGAATTTAAAGCGGCTGATGGAGGATTACCTAAAGACCTCTGGCCAACTCTTTCAGCTTTTGCTAATACAGATGGTGGCTGTATTGTTCTTGGGGTTAGGGAAAAACAAGGAGAATTTGAGATTTCTGGTGTTTCTAATCCACGATCACTACAAACAACCTTTTGGAATACCCACAATAACCGTGAAAAACTAAATACTCCTATCTGTTCTGATGTAAAAGTTATAAATATTGATGGATATAATCTCCTCATTATTAATATTCCAAAAGCAACCCCTAAGCAACAACCAGTTTATATCAACAATAACCCTATGACAGGTACATATAAACGAGGTAATGAAGGAGATTATCGATGTTCTAAAGAAGAAATACAACAAATGTTTCGGGATGCTAGTAACGATGCTCAAGATTCTAAAATTCTAGATGGCTTTGATTTTAAAGATCTTGATTTAGATACTCTTAAATCTTTTCGTCAACGCTTCAGTTCAAGAGAACCAGATCATATTTGGTTATCTTTAGATGACCAACAATTACTTGATCAGCTAGGGGGATGGAAGCGAGATCGTCAAACAGGAAAAGAAGGATTAACTATAGCAGGGTTATTGATGTTTGGACGAGAACGTAGTATTCTGGATGCTTTTTCTCATTATCAACTTGATTATCAAGAACATTTATCTAATGATCCAGAAGAACGCTGGACCTATCGTCTAACTCTTGATGGTAAGTGGGAACCTAACCTCTTTAACTTTTATTATCGTGTTTACCTTCGTTTAGTAGATAATTTAGATGTTCCTTTTAAGCTAGATCAATACTATGTACGCAAAGGTGAAACCCATGTTCATGAGGCACTTCGAGAAGCATTAGTTAATACTCTAATCCATGCAGATCATCAATCCTCACGTCCTATCAAAATTATTAAAGAATTAGGTGGTTTTCGCTTTTCTAACCCTGGTTTACTTCGGATTCCCCTAGAAAGTTTATATAAAGGTGGTGTAAGTGATCCTCGTAATCCTAATCTACAAAAAATGTTTCAAATGCTTGGATTAGGAGAAAAAGCAGGTTCAGGTTTTCCACAAATACTTCGCGCTTGGAAAGAACAACAATGGTTTGATCCTCTAGTTTCTGAAAAATCTGACATAGGAGTAACTGAAATTACTTTACCAATGATAAGTTTTATTCCTGAAGATGTTGGGCAAGAAATAAAGAAAATTGTTGGGGATTCTTATTGTAATTTAACAGAATTGGACCGTATTATCCTTGCTTTAGTGCATCAATTTGGAGAGATTAGCAATTTTGACATTCAACGTTACAGAAAAGAACATCCAAGAGATATTAGCGAACATCTTAGGACTCTTGTTCAAAATAGATGGTTAAGACAAGCTGGACGTGGAAGGGGAACACGATATACTTTGTTCAATAATCAATTTAGCCAACCTTCGCTATTCTCTAGCTCCGAACATTTACCAGTTAGCTCCGAACATTTACCAGTTAGCTCCGAACATTACGAGCGTTTAAAAAAAATTGCAGAACCTATACGTGAGAAGGGTTCAGTTAAAAAAGAATTAGTAGAAGATGTTATTTTACAACTTTGCTGTGAACAATATTTACTACTCCGAACATTGGCAGAGCTTCTAGGTAGAGAACCAGATAGTATCCGAAATCACTATGTTAATCCATTATTAGACAGAGGACTGCTAGAACTTAAGCATCCTAAGCAGAAAAATCATCCTCAACAAGCTTATAGAACTGTATCATGCTGAAAATAAGATAACTACTGGCTCTACTAATTCTTCAACAAAGCGACCCCATCTAGTAGTGAGGCTATCTACTGCTTTGCTTGTTTTTTCTACGGTTTTTTCAAGTTCTGCCATTGTGCGATCTGCTTCGGCTTGAGAAGCTCTAAAAAGCTCGTATATATCTTCTTCATTTTAACTACTCCATTTCTGACTTCAGCCTATTGAGCTCTAGCAATCTTGCCAGTACTTCATCATGGGTAGTCTGAGTCCATTTATATCTCCAAGGCAACCCCTTGCGCTTACCAATATCAATCCAATACACAAACTCTTGAGCTTCTTTAGAGCTCTTAAAAAATAAATCCCCACTTTCAACTCTGCCTCTAATTTGCTCTGGCAATTCTTCCACATCGAGATCGCAATACTCCAGCACAAATCCACATTCAGGCTTAATATCACCCCAGCCATAAGCCTCCAGCACAGCCTCATCCATCT
>CAISPN010000100.1 GCA_903887375.1 uncultured cyanobacterium | reverse complement strand
TCAATCTCAACTGGTGTACTGCCAAAATCGTAGTGCTGATCTACCGAAATCAAGCTCATTGGATAGATAGTGGCACAAGGGATATCTTCACCAGCTATTGCCGAAGCTATTTCTAGAAGAGCTTTCTGGCTAGTTGGATTGGCAACTGGTACTAAAAGGCGATAATTGCTTTGTTTTTCTAGGCTAGGTACATTTCTAGGAATTGACTTCTCTAGACGGATCAAATTTTTTGGATAAATCCACTCCAAAAGAGGTGAGGTCATAAATGTAGTTACCAAAGACATAATCACCAAAATAGTGAAAAGTAGTGGAGAGATTACGCCCAAACTTAAACCGATATTTAGAACGATTAATTCAGTAAGTCCTCTGGTGTTCATTAGACAACCTAATGCTGCTGAATCTCTATTGCCAAAACCACCTGCTCTAGCTGCTACATAGGTTCCTACAAATTTACCAACAATGGCAACAATCAGAACTAAGCCACATAAGTACCAAAGAACTGGCTCATTGAGCAGGCCAATTTGGGTTCTCAGTCCACTATAGGCAAAGAAGATAGGTAGCATAAAAACCAGAACAAAATCTTCAGTTTTTTCTGCTATCTCCTTGGCCATATCGCCATTTTTGGGCATGATTACGCCTATCAAAAAAGCTCCAAATATTAAATGGATCCCAATTATCTCGGTAATCAAGCCGCTGATTATTACCAAAGAATAGATAATAGCCAGCATAGATTGGCTCATGCGCCCTTTTTGCTCGTAAAGTCTACCCAGTTTTTTCAACAAGAACCGTCCTACCGTAACCATTAGGACAATGTAAAGTAGAGCAAAAAATATAGTAGGTATTGCGCCTAGGATATTATTGCTGCGAGTGATGGCAATGGTCATTGCCAACAGGCACCAAGCCGTCACATCATCAACTGCCGCACAACTAAGAGCCAGAGCGCCTAATTGCGTATTTTGTAGATTGTTTTCTGTAATGATACGTGCTAAGACCGGAAAAGCGGTGATCGAGAGCGATACGCCTATAAACATGGCAAAAGCAGTGAAAGAAACACTACTATCAGAAAGATGAGGATAGATAAATAATGCTAATATGCTACCCAAAGCAAATGGCACTAATATACTAACATGAGAAATTAGAACACCTACTTTAAGGTTTCCCTTGAGATATTGGGGATTTAATTCCAGCCCAATCAGGAACATAAAAAAAAGTAGTCCTATTTGAGAAAGTATGCCTAAAATGGGGGTAGTTTCAGGTGGAAAAATGCCAGAAGCCCAACTTGGCGCCAGTAAACCAAATAAAGAAGGACCAAGCATAATGCCAGCAACAATTTCTCCAATTACTTGGGGCTGCTTAATGGATCGAAAGGCAAGGCCAATAAGACGAGATAGTCCAATAACAATAAAAATCTCAGCTAGAACTAAAATAATGGTTGACATAAGTTCATCCTTCAGTTTGGGAGATTTTATCTTTATACAAAAAATAAGCTAAACGACTACTAATTTACATCATCATTGTAGTAGTTGGGGCAGAGCTACAGAGAAAATATTTGTAAATGGCATAGGCTAAAGTGACTACCCCAGTTGAAATGCAAGATTCATCTACATGAAATTGAGGATGATGTAGTGGATAATTCTCCATATTTTTAGAGCCTACTCCAAGTCTAAACATACTACCAGGGGTATGTTCAAGGTAGAGAGAAAAATCCTCAGCCCCAAGAGATGGCTCTGTCAAAATTTTTACCCTCTCTCTTCCCCAAGACTCCCTAGATGCATCCTCCAATATTTGCGTTAAGAATGAGTTGTTATGTACCGAAGGAACGCCTCTAGTGTATTTAATTTGATAGCTAGCTTGATAAGTGCGACAAACATTGGATACAATGCCCTCTATCCATTCGGGCAAATTGGCATGGGTTTGAGGATGGAGTGAGCGGACAGTGCCGTTCATTTTCACTTGGTCAGCAATGATGTTGGGGGCTCTGCCTCCTGAAATTTGACCTATACTCAAAACAAGGGGATGCAGCGGATTTTGGGTTCGACTGATTGCCTGTTGCAAACTAGTGATTACTTGGGCTGCAATCCAGATAGCATCAACTGCTTCATGTGGTCTGGCCCCATGTCCTGATTCACCCTGGATAATAATCTCTAGATCATCGGTAGCCGCAGTGAGAGTTCCATAGCGTATGCCAACTGAACGAGCCGGGATAGTTGGAAAAACATGGACTCCCAGAATTGCATCTACTCCCTGCATAGCACCATCTTTGATCATCCATCTGGCCCCTTGGGCGATTTCTTCTGCTGGCTGAAAAAGAAAGCGAACCTCACCTGCTAAGGCTTCTGGTAATTGGGATAAAAGCATAGCTACTCCTAAACCAACTGTGGTATGCACATCATGACCGCAGGCATGCATCACCCCAGGGTTCGATGAACTATATTCTAAATTGCTTTTCTCTTCTATCGGCAGAGCGTCCATATCAGTGCGCAGGGCAATAATTCTTTTGTCCTTACCTGTTCCTGAGAGCTCTCCTATTACTCCAGTTTTGCCGACTGCTTCTTTGACTCTAACTCCGCAAGAGGAAAGAACTCCAGCTACATAGGCTGAGGTTTGATATTCTTCTCCACTCAGTTCTGGATGAGCATGGAGATGACGACGAATCTCTATTAAGCGGGGATTTAACTTTTCGGCTAGATTCTTAATTTCGGCTAACATTTGAGTATAAAAAATCGTTTTGGACAATTTTAAAGATAAAGTGTTTGTCCTTTTTGGGCAGATTGACGGGCTAAATCAGCCACATCCAAACTGCAAAGACTTTCTTGGACTTCTAGATAGAGAGGTTTCTCTTGCAAAATATGATTCAATACTAACACTGTATCTTGGGCAATCAGCCCAGCGCGCTCTGGCGCATCTAGATCAATTTTTTTTCCTTGTTTGAGAAGGTAACCTTTTTCTCCTTCAAAGCAAAGCATTCCTTCTTCACCATAAATTTCTAAAGTTCTTGCTGATTGCCAAAATGTCTCTCCTTTACCATAAACTACCTCAGCAATTAGATTATCTTTAAAGTTTAACTGGGTATGACATAGGCAGGATCTATAGTAGGGCGATTTTTGATCTGCTTCTGTTGGCCACCAATAGCGATCTGAGCAAGATACATTGACAGGTGAGCCAAACAGGTCTCTCAGGCGATGGATCCTTGAAAGAGCCCCAACAAGCGGAAAGCCAAAGAGCTCTTGATTGTAAGTCCATCGCTGACCTACTGGATTTTGAGGATTGATTGTCACATATCGAGCAAAAAAAACTTTTCCTATTTCAGGGAGATATTTTTTCACAATCTGATGTACACCGCCTAAAAGCTCTATATGTTCAACATGGAGCATCAATCCTTCTTTGCTGGCCAGTTCAACAAGTTCTTTAGCTTGTTGAGGATCTAATGAGAGTGGATACTCTACCACAACTTGCTTTTTGTTTTCTAGGGCTGCTTTGGCTACAAGGCCATGATCTCGGTTGATGTTGGAAACGAAGATCAGATCTAAAGAGGAATTCTCGACCAACGCCTGCCATGATTGCGTTTTTTCTAGGGAGTATTTTTGAGCAAATTTACTTACGTTTTCTTCCTTGTTACCAGCAACTAACTTAAGTTTAACTCTATCGTCTTTTAAAAGAGCCTGGGCCCTTTTATCTGCGACAAAGCCAGTTCCCACTATTCCTATATTGATAGTCATTATAAAAAAATATTAATTAATCAAATTTTAGTGAATCTATTTCATGAGCCTTAATAGATAAGTAAATCTTATTATATCTTTGTCTATTAATTTCATTGCTAATGGCTGTATAACTTTTTTAGCTTTTTCCCTTAGTATCATAGAAGCATCGAGTGATGCACTCCAAAAACAAAAACCTCTTACTAAATAAGGACAACTATCATGGCAAAATATAAAGTAACATTAAAGACTCCAACAGGCGCTCAAACAATTGAAGTTTCAGAAGATGAGTATATTTTGGACGCGGCAGAAGAGCAAGGTGTAGATCTGCCCTTTAGCTGTAGAGCAGGAGCCTGTTCTACCTGTGCTGGTAAAATTGAATCAGGTTCAGTCAACCAGGGAGATCAATCCTTTTTGGATGATGATCAAATTTCAGCAGGCTTCGTACTGACTTGTGTTGCTTACCCTGCTTCAGATGTCACGATTCTAACTCACCAAGAAGAGGCTTTGTACTAAGCTATCGAGCTTTTGTACCGAAAATTGCTCATTCATACAAAAGCAGGGTTCCAATATTTAACAGACCCTGCTTTTGTTTGGCTTGATAGTCTAAATTGAGCTAAAATGACAAGATATATGACGTTCATATAAAGTTTTTTCACATATCCCTAAGTAAAGGAATAGCTCAATGAGAATCTTAGTTCGCGCCCTATTGATTTGTCTATTGGCAATAGGTGGTTTGGGTTTCTTCAATCCTCATGTTGCCGCTGCTGAAACTACCCAGTACGAAAATGCTGTGGATAAAAAACTAACTACTGAATTTGGACAGAAAATTGATCTTAACAACAGTAGTATCCGTAATTTTCGGGATCTCAGAGGTTTTTACCCCAATTTAGCTAGCTTGATCATCAAAAACGCCCCTTACAACTCAGTCAATGATGTTCTCTCTGTTGCAGGTTTGAATGACAAGCAAAAAGAATTACTTCAGGCTAATTTGGATAAATTTACCGTTACTGAATCTTCTGTTGAGCTAACAGAAGGAGATGACCGTTATAATCCTGGCGTTTACTAGAATCAATCTCAACTATTAATTAATAAAGAGGCGCAGTTTCTTTAATAGGATCTGCGCTCTTTATTAATTATTTAAGCTGATTCGCTTTTTAATCTTTTTTGCAAGATTGAATATCCTAGCCATATGGCAAAACTAGCTAGAGTTATAAGACCAAACTGTAAAGAGAAATGAATTACAGTTTCCAACGGAACCAGCTTACCAAGAATAAAAGCCAGAGTAATCATAACTAAAGCCCACAAAGAAGCTCCAGCTAAATTACAAAGAAAAAACTTACTATATGGCATCTCGGCAATGCCAGCTAAAGGTCCAGCAAATACTCTTAGTAAAGTAATAAAACGTCCAAAAAAAACAGCCTTAGCAGCGTTTCTACTAAATTTTAGACGGGCTTCTTCTAATTTTGACTCCTTGATTTTGAAAATACTACCTACTCGAACCAAGAGAGGCCAGCCGCCTTTTCTGCCTATAAAATAGCCAATATTATCGCCTAGAACTGCTCCAGCAATGGCAGTTATTAAAACCATTGGATAGCTTAATTTCCCGGCACCTGCTAAAAAACCACCAACTATAGTTATGGTTTCACCAGGTATGGGTATTCCCATATTTTCTAAGGTAATACCAGCAAATACTGCCCAGTAACCATATTCACTGGTGAGATCTAGTATTGTTTCAAGTGAAAGGAGTTCCACAGCTATCTCGGCTTTACAAATATTAATATCTCTATTGTAGAGCTAACAAGGGAATTTTATCTATTGTTTTTTAGGTTGGTAGTGGAAGACCTGGTCGAAGTCTTGCCCACTTACCCTTCTCTAAAAGAAAACTAAGGCAGCCTACGACATCCCATTCCATTTCAATCAAATCATCTTGAGTGCGTATATTCACATTTATGCTGGGCTCAAGCGGATCGAAATCTGGAGAATCGCTCAGATGAGGCTGCTGGTGTTGGGTCTCAACTGCGTTGTAGGTGATGCAGCGATCAACATGATCGCAGTCAATACATATGCACATATAACCTCCTAGATTGGATAAGTTTAATTTAACAAGAAAACCTATCCCCTAGCTGAGCTAGTCCTGTTCATCTTCATGAGAATATTTTTGCTGCAGGTAAGTGGAACTATTGTAGAGTTCTTCACGCCCCTCGCGCACTACTCGAATTTGATGTCCAAAGTGTTCTGATAGATTGGTCAGATATCTTTCTATTTGACTCAAAACATCTGAAGCATAGTTATCAGCTCCTGCTTTTTTCTCATCAGATTCAGCCATCACTTGCTGTTGATAGCGTTCTAGTTCCCTAGTTGCATTGAGACGGATGTTCTCAGATTCTGCAATAGTCTGTCTCAATTTTTCTTGGCATTCTTGTTCAACGCTACGGCGAATGTTTTCTGTCTCGGTTATAGTTTGCCTCAACCTGGCATCACATTCTTGTTTGGTTTGGAACATTAGCTGCTGTGATTGGGCTTCGGCTTGGCGAATAATCCCGCTTTGATCGAGAATTTGAGCAGATTGTTGTTCTGATATCTCAACTATTCTTCTACCATCTTCTTGTGCTTTGAGTAATATTTCGTCCTGCTGCCTGATTATTTCTTGGGCTCTGGCAAAGGCATCTGGTAAATTGGTTCTAATGTAGTCCAACTGATCAAGAATTACCTCTTCCTCGATCATGGTTTTGCCGCTTAAGGGAATGCGCGGACTATCCAAAATTATTTCTTCAAGGCGGTTTAACTCTTCTTCAATGCTGAAATTGGTATTTGTCGATTGGCTATTAGATTTAGGGTTCACGCTGAGAGACATAGGCTAGAAAATTTTGTCACTTATCCTACTTAGATTAACTATAATGCATCAAAATATCTTTGGCTACATTTTCAGGAACCAAATGCGATATTGCGCCTCCAAATTGAGCAATTTCTTTGACTACACTACTGCTGAGAAAGCTATATTCCTTGGTTGTAGCCAAAAAAACAGTTTCTACTCCAGACCAGAGACTCTGGTTCGTATGGGCCATTTGTAGCTCTTTTTCAAAGTCTGATAATACTCTTAAACCTCTTAAGAGAACTCTTGCTTTTCTTTGTTTGGCATATTCTACTGTTAATCCAGTAAAGCTATCAACCTCTACATTGTCAAGATGGGCTGTACAATGGCGAATTTGCTCAATTCGCTTTTCTTGAGAAAAAAGGGATTGTTTGTTGGGATTACACAAAACCGCGACAATAACCCGGTCGAAAAGTTTAACTCCTCGCTCGATGATATCTAAATGACCATAGGTGATAGGGTCAAAACTTCCTGGATAAATAGCAACCAATCAGAATAATCTCATTATCAAAACGATTTAAAACTATTCTATAGGCTCTAAAGCCACAGAAACAGGAGTCAGTTGAACTTTTTCAACTCTTGGTAAATAACCTAGCCATTGGCGAGAAGCTGTGGCAAAGGTAGCCGGACAGCCACTGGCATAGAATTTGGTTTTCCCTAAAGAATCTTTAGAAAGATTGCTAAGTCCCAAAAGTTCAAGCTCCTTCTCAGCAGAGGTTCTAAGGTATTTGGCAGGATCAATCAGCCTGATTTGTTCTGGGATTATTTCCTGAATGACAGGCTCTAGATGAGGATAATGAGTACAACCATAGATTAGTGTGTCGATTTGTTTTTTTAGCAAAGGTTCAAGATAACCAGCCACAATTTCCCTACTCTCAGGCTCATAAATCCGATTCGATTCAATTATTGGTACGAACTCGGGGCAACCTACCTGATAGACCTCAACTGATTTGTCAATCTCCTTAATAGCATTAAGATAGGCATTGCTATTAGCTGTTGCTAGGGTAGAGATAACCCCAATTCGTCGACCATATTGAACTGCGGCTAGAGCTCCGGGAAAGATAATTCCTAAAATGGGAAAATCGAATTCTTTTCTAACTGTTTCTAGAGCTAAAGCAGAGCTGGTATTACAAGCCATTATGACCATTTTGGCACCCTGATTGCCCATCCAGTGGAGTATTTCTCTAACAAATTGAGTGATTTCCTCACCAGAGCGATGACCATAGGGAAGCCGGTCAGTATCAGCAAAATAGATTATAGATTCCTGTGGCAAATGCTTATGGAGTTCCCTTAGAACAGTTAAACCTCCAACCCCACTGTCAAATACCCCAACTGGTTGTTTTCTCAAACTTCTCATAGACACCGAAAAAAAACTTTCTGATTATTTAAACACGAAATTCTAGAAAAAGTAAATATACTTAATGCTTTGTTTTTTCGATGTACTCCAATACGCCTTTCACGATCGAATTGGCCATTTGGGCTTGAAAATTAGGATTTGTCAGATTTACCGAGTCTTCATTACCCGTAACATAACCAACTTCTACCAATGTGGAGGGCATCTTAGAGTTTCTCAAAACATAAAAACGAGCACGTCTAATTCCTCTGCCACGTACGTTCATATTTTGAGTAATACTTTGATATATGGTACTAGCCAATGTCGAATCACCAAAATAATAAACCTCTACTCCATTGACATCAGCTCTGTTTGGTTCTATTGAATTGGCATGAATACTGACAAAGAGATCTGCTCCTGCTGCATTGGCCATATCTGTACGCCCCTGTAAGCTGACAAAAAAATCACTATTGCGAGTAAACATCACCTGCATTCCCTTATTCTCTAGAAGTTGCCCTACTCTTTGTGAGATGGATAAAATAATATCTTTTTCTTGGATACCGCCTAGTCCTAATGCGCCGGTGTCTTTTCCACCATGACCAGGATCGATAATTATCAGAGGTTTATTGTGGTTAATTCGTCCTAGAGGCGATATTGGTTGTAACTGATTATTGCCCGCAAGAGAAATGTTGGGCCGAGATGTTTTTAATTGTAGGCTCAATAGCTGGGGGCTTACTTGCACTAAACGATCTACCCTTGAACCAGTAGATGGTTTGATCAAGATCGTCACAGATTGATCAGCTTCTTGACGAAGGCGTAGTTCGTATATAGGGCTGTCATCCCCTAGAGATGGTCCTGTGGGTGAATCTGCTAATTGCGCGCGAGGAATTCTAATTTCATAGGCTCCCAAGGAACGATTCCAGACCATATCACCACGGATGGGACGATTTGAACGGATTAGTAAATTGTTGTTTGAAGTTAATTCTGCGCCATAGATAGTCGCAACAACAGTGCGATAAATAGGCGGACGATAGTAGTTTGAAGGGGCTATTTGGGTGGGTTGACGGTAGCTTTCACTGTTATAGCTGTTGTTATAGCTGCTACCATTAAATCCTCCACGTGGAAACAGTAAGACTCCTCCAAGTGCGCTGTAGGCTGCCATCCAATCGGGTCCTTCTGCCTCTATTGAAAGAGTAATTCTGGCTCCATCAGACATTTGTCTAAATTCTGCCCGGGCAACTCCTGCGTGATTTACTGCGATGGTTTGATTGATTAGCCCATTGGTTAAAAGTGCGCCTTTGAGTTGAATGTCAACTGTACTGCGATCAATGCTGCGCTGAATTATTACCCCTTCACGAGCTCCATTGCGTCTGAGATTGACAAACAGCCCACTACTAGTTAGTTGTAAATCGGAATTACTAAAGGAGCTTCTAGGTGTGTTTTGCTGAGGTCTGGCAGAGGAGGGTGGCTCAGAATTATTACTGTCTCCTCCAGGCTGAGTGTTTGGCAAGGTCACTGTCCAACTGGTGGATGTCTCTCCTTTGACCTTGACTTTTGTTGGATCTACTGTATACCCTGGAGCAAATTCTATAACCAATCTAGTAGTATTTTCGTCAAATTGACCTATTCGTATACTTCTGATTTCTCTACTGATTGGTTGGTTGATTGGGGATCGACCCAACTGTGTATTAGGTAGATCGATAATGATCCGGGAAGGATTATTAATCAAAAGAGCTTTGGGTTGTACGGGGGATTCTGTATTGAAGTACAGTTTGTTTTCGTTATTAACAAAGCGCCAAGACAATAGCTTGCCAGCCCAAGCGGGGCTAGCCAAAAGAAAGAAACTAACCGAAGTGAGAAACAAAAAATAAAACCGCACGGAGATTGCCTCTCGTTCAGACAACATTTGACATCAGACGTTCATTTTACTATCTTGGTTTCAAGTTAGTTGCTCCTGCTCTGATTTTTTCAGAACCAAGCGTAGCCAACTTGGCGTGATAAAAGTCGTAGTGATGATCATCATGATGATAGCGGCAATTATCGAATCTGGCACTAAATCTGTAGCTGAACCTATAGATGCAAATACTAAACCCACCTCTCCTCTAGGAATCATACCTACTCCAACAGCCAATTTATTCAAAGATGTGTTCCAAAGAGAAACTGAAGTAGCGAGCTTGCCAATAATTGCCACCAATACTAGAAAAATGGCAAGTATCAACCCTTCACGATCACTGAAATTAAGCGCTCCAAGATCAGTTTTGGCTCCCACACAGACAAAAAATATCGGCACAATCAGGTCAACTACTGGAGCTACCAGTTGCCTGAGCTGCTCTCCTTTGTCTGTTTCTGCCAGAACAAGTCCGGCAGCAAACGAACCTATGATAGTTTCTAGTCCAACCCTATGAGCAATATAGGCTAATAAAAAAGCAAAAATCAGAGCCGGGATCAATAACTGTCCCCTGGTCTGCATTCTGTCAACTATTGCTACGATAAAGCGGGTAAAGATTCTGCCGACAACTATAGCGCCAACTAAAAAAACTACCGCAATTAATATCAGATAGATGATGGAATCAAATCTTACTTGGCCAGTTTTAATTAAACTTGCAACTACAGCTAAAATAACTATCCCAAAAATGTCATCAACTACTGCCGCGCCAATAATAATCTGTCCTTCGGTGGTCTTAAGCTGGCCCATATCTCCTAGAACTTTAGCTGTAATACCGATACTGGTTGCTGTCAAAGCTGCGCCGGCAAAAACTGCGGGTATCAAAGGTATAGAAAAGCCATAAATAAGTCCCAGAGTTCCTAGTGTAAAGGGAACTATTACCCCAACAGTAGCTACTATGAGAGCTTGTGGGCCAACGCTGAGCAGTTCGACAAGGTTAGATTCTAAACCTACTTCAAATAAAAGAACAATCACACCGATATCAGAAAGCAGAGAAACTACCTGCTCATTAAAATCAAATACCCTGAGGGCATCTGATTGATTTAGACCATAGATATTATGTAAAAAATCCTGCCATAAATTGGGTATGTCGGCAGCATCTCCTATCCCAAATACCAGTAAATGAGCTCCAGAAACGCCAATAATAACCCCTGCTATTAGTTCACCTAAGACAGCCGGAAGCTTGAGTTTGACGCAGATTTCAGCGCCTATTTTACTGACCAAAAAGATCAATGAGATAGTTAAAAGGATTACATCAAGAGCTATTGTCTCTATTTCACTATCGGACTTGGCGGCTATCTCCGCCAACAACGAACTAAAGTACCATGATTGAGGCATAGTTTAGAAAAAATTGCGCACAAAATCTCGGGCGGATTCTTTGGAGGTAATTCTATTATCCAAGGTTGCGGACATGACTGCCGCTAAGATTACTTTATAGTTTGGACCAGGCGGATAACCCATTGCCTTGAGATCATCTCCGCAAAGGAGGGCTTGTCTTTGGGAAAGATCGCCTATGTAGTGCCAAATCTTGCGCCTATGAGATAGCTTATTCTTAGAAGCTAGTATTACCAATGTAGCTAGATTAAAAGGGCTCAGCAGGGCAAAAAGCTCACTAGGAAGCTCAATTATATCTAGCTGTTTTCCAATTTCTGAGAGAGTAATATCAAGAGAGCTCAGGCGATCAAGGCTCTCTTTAGGCAAAGCCATTGTTTGAGCTAAATATAATCTAGCTTGAGTATCAGCTATGGCACTTAAGATAATCTCTAAACGTATTAACCAAGCTGGGGTCAAACAGGGCGCTTTAAGCAGATTTAGAAAGCGGCTAGCATAGCGTAATTGCCAAGATAATTGACTATCTAAAGTTAAATTGTCTGCCAAAGTAGTTAAAGCGCCTAAATCAGAGAGCATTTTGAGGGACTTCAGCCAATAGTGGCTCTCTAAAATCAACTTGAGCTCTGCTTTGAGCCTAGTAGTAAGAGAAGGAATACTTTGCTTGGAAAGTCGCAAACGTTTATAAACTCCACTTTCTATGGCATATCGAATGTATTTTTTTGTTTGGCTTTCTAGTTGAAAACCCAGCCTAATGGCAAAGCGAACAGCCCTAAATATCCTGGTTGGATCTTCAATGAAACTGTTGGCATGAAGTACTCTAATAAGCCCTAGGCGCAAATCTTCTAATCCAGAGAAAAAATCTAAAAGCTCTCCTGAACCTGGAGAACTAACTCTTACAGCTAGGGCATTGATTGTAAAATCCCGTCTGTAGAGATCTTGCTTAATTGAACTAGCTTCAACTTCTGGATTGGCTGCTGGGTAGAGGTAAAATTCGCTCCGAGCAGTGGCAATATCTACACAAAGATGAGCTAATTGGCTCTCTTTAGTCCAAGAAAGATAAGCTGTTTGAAAATTGCCATAGAGTGATTTATGAAGATCTGGATATTTTTGTTCTAAAGCTACTGCTAGCTCTGTTGCCGCTGCTACATCACCGCTGCTATCTACGACTAGGTCAATATCTTTGAGCTTGATTGGCTTATCTGTTGGTGCCAAGATCAAATCTCTTACTACTCCACCTACCAAATACAGATGCCATCCTCTTTGATTGACCTGGGCGGCTGCATCGACCAGAAAATTCCAAAAACTTGGATGGATTTGTTTTTTCAAAGAGGGCAATAGACATGAAATCATTGTTTGATTTTGGGCTGATAGTTTGGGGCTATGCAATATTTGGTTAACTAGATCAGTTCTAGTGACGATGCCCAAAAGTTTTTTTTGTTCAACAACTGGAAGACGACCAATATCATAACGTACCATCAAATTTTGAATTTCTGCCAGGGTTGTCTCTGGGTAAACAGTCTTGAGACTAGTGGACATATACCCTTTGACAGGCGCATGAGAAAAACCATGATGCCTAGCTAAATCTAAATCACGGCGTGAAATAATACCAACTAGTTGCTTATTTTCATCCACAACAACAAGACCAGAATGTCCATAGCGCAGCAATATTGACTGAGCTTGTTCTATGGTGGTTTCCGGTCTTATAGTCCTTACAGGGGAGGACATCAAGTCTTTTGCTAGCAAGGGGCGAGGAATTTGAGCTAAAAAAGCAATTCTGATTTGTTCTAATATTTGCTCGCTTTTAACTTGCTTGAGATTGACTGACGCTGCTTGAGCATGTCCTCCACCGCCCAAAGGGGCAAAAAGCTGATTCAAGTCAGTTCCGCTGATGTTACTGCGGCCTATGATCGTCAAGCGCGGGACATGCTTTATATATTGGTTAGCTAGGATCAAGGCATCTATTTCGGTTAATTCAATCAGACTTTCAGCAACACTAGAGAGCCCTTCTACAAAATCATCGCTTTTGAGTAGAACTATACCAAGTGTGTAATTACCTACAACAAATTTTTCCATCAATTCGAGAGAGAGAGTCAGCATATGTTGTTGCTGGGCAGAAAGAGCAGGTGAGATATATTCAGCTAAAATGCTTAAATTAGCCCCTTGTTCCATCAGCCAAGCTAAAGCAATGGCATCACGAGAACTAGATGAGCTAAAAGTCAGAGAACCTGTATCAACGTGAATACCCAAGGCCATCACAGTCGATTCAATACAAGTGAGATGGATATCTCTTTGTCGCAACATCTCAGTTATGATGGTGGTCGTCGAACCAACTGGCTCAACCACTAGATAGCTTGCTGGTATATCACATTGACTTTCAAGATGATGATCATAGACCTCTAGAGACTCAAGATTACTAAGATCCAACCAATTAGCCGCGCTGCCTAGGCGATCTCGTTTTTGGGTATCTACCACAGCAATAGAAGTTATCTCACTTGGATCAATACTGCGTATCTCTATCAAGGGAAATTCATCTCGATAAAGAGAGAGAAAATTCTTAAGAGATCGATGAGCTCCACCAGTTAGGACTATATGGCTACCTTGTTTGAGGCGTGCTAGCCCTACTGCTGCGCCAAGAGCATCAAAGTCTGCTGTTTGATGACACAATATCAAGTCCATTTTTTTGGTAAATTAACTAATGAGCAAAAAATATTATTAAGATCAGCCTGTATATACTCAATCTAACTGATCAAAAGTCAATCAATTTTTTTAGGAGAATCTCAATTATGTCGATAGTCTTTCAAATTGCCCTAGCTGCTTTAGTCTTTTTTTCCTTTATCATGGTCGTTGGTGTACCCGTAGCCTATGCTTCACCCCAAACCTGGGATCAAGCCAAGCCATTGCTTTACGTTGGTTCAGGGGTATGGGTTATTTTGGTTGTGGTAGTAGCTGTGCTGAATTTTTTTGTTGTCTAGAAACTTTGATGTGGGATCATATGTCTATTATGATCCCACGTCTTCATCTGAGGAATATTTTCTATGACCGTGTATGAGGGAAACTTCAGCGGCGATCTTTCTGATTTTCGCTTTGCTATAGTCATAGGTCGTTTTAACGATTTAGTGACGGATAAATTACTTTCTGCCTGTCAAGATTGTCTCAAACGACATGGCATTGACATTGACCCACAATCGGGTCAAGTAGACTATGTTTGGGTGCCTGGTAGCTTTGAGGTTTCTATCATGGCTAAAAAAGTCGCAAGTTCAGGACTTTATGATGCCGTAATTTGCCTAGGAGCTATTATCCGCGGAGATACTCCTCATTTTGATTTTGTAGCGGCAGAAGCGGCTAAAGGTATAGCAGCTGTTGGGTTTCAAACAGGGGTTCCGGTTATCTTCGGGATTTTGACTACTGATACCATGCAACAGGCTCTAGAAAGGGCCGGCATCAAGGGAAATCTGGGCTGGAACTATGCTTTAAATGCCTTGGAGATGGCTTCTCTAATGCGTCAATTTAAAACCTGATTCTATCAGAGCTGATTCTGCAGATATTTTTTGGCTTAGAATTAGGGAAAACGTTCTTTAATCAAGGAACTTAATCTGCTGTGGACTCCTACTTTGTTACTCCTTTTACTACTGATCAGACAAGATACCAATCAAATCGCACATTAGAACTAACCTCTCTGAGGATCCGCCAGGCCAAACAAGAGGATTTAAACGGACTTACAGATGTTTTGCTAAAGAGCTTTCATCCCAATTCGACTTGGTTACATCCTATTTTTAGATTAGGTGTTTATGAAGATGTCAAAAGCCGCCTCAATTGTAAGCTTTCCTACTACAGTTGCTTAATTGCCAGTGATTCTTCTTGTGATCAAGTCGTAGGAACAATAGAACTGACATTGCGCCCAATTTCTTTACTTGGCAAATGTTTGCCCTATATCTCCAATTTGGCAGTTAGTACTGATTGCAGGAGGCAGGGTGTAGCCCATAAGCTTTTAGAGCGTTGTGAGCAAATTGTAGCTCATTGGGGGTTTCGCGAAATTTGGCTACATGTCTTAGAAGATAATCTAGCAGCTCAACATCTCTATCGCAAAAAAGGTTACACTACTTTCAAAATAGAGACCGATCTCGGTAATTTAATATTGAAAAAACCTAGAAAAATACTTCTGCTCAAAAAGCTCTAAATCTTCACCGATGAATAACCACGTTCTGGTTCTAGTTACTACTGCTTCTAAAGAGGAATCTGAAATTATAGCAGTAGCTTTAGTTGAATCTAGATTGGCAGCTTGTGTGAATATTTTTCCTATCTCTTCTATCTACAGGTGGCAGGGGCACATTCAGTCAGATTCTGAATACCAAATGCTGATTAAAACCGATATCCAGCTCTTTAGTGATATAGAAGCCAAGATCAAGGAGTTACATAGTTATTCAGTTCCTGAAATCATCGCCATAGATATTGTTGCTGGCTCAGGAAGTTATTTAAATTGGTTAGGTGAAAGTCTCAGATGATCCTAATAACTCAAAAAGTTTACAAATCTCACTCAAGTGTTGAGCAAATCACCTTATCCTTGAGCGCTCAAGAGAGGACTAAAAGTCGCCTGAACTGCCTAGCTGATTCTGGAGAGAAATTACTTCTCCAACTTCCTAGAGGTACTGTATTGCAAGATGGAGATATTCTAACTACAGAAGAAAAGCAAATCTTTATAAAAATCATTGCCAAAGCCGAGCCACTTGTCAAGATCAAGGCAAATTCTCAATTAAATCTTATGCGGGCTGTCTATCATCTGGCTAATCGCCATGTTCCCCTTGAGATAACTATCAACTATATTGCCTTGGAAAGAGATCCGGTTTTAGAGAATCTCCTCAAACAAATGGGACTAGAATTAGAATATCTAGAAGTTCCCTTTTTTCCTGAACAAGGGGCCTATCACCAACATTAAAGTTTATGAAACATCGACATTTGGGCAATCAAGGCCTCACCGTTTCCCAACTAGGGCTAGGCTGTATGGGAATGTCCGATTTTTATAGTGAAAGAGATGATCAACAGTCTCTCGAGACCATCGCTAGGGCTTTGGATCTGGGAATCAATTTTCTAGATACAGCCGATATGTACGGCCCTTTTACTAATGAAGAACTTCTAGGTAGGGCTATTAAAGGTAGACGTGAGCAGGTGATTATTGCTACTAAATTTGGCAATGTACGTAGCGCTGATGGAGGTTTTCATGGTGTCTGTGGTACGCCTGAATATGTCTATCAATGCGCAGAAGATTCTCTCTCTCGTTTAGGTGTTGACTATATAGATCTTTATTACCAGCATCGGGTAGATCCAACTGTAGAGATAGAGCAAACCATAGGAGCTATGGCGGAACTGGTTAAACAGGGAAAGGTTCGCTATTTGGGACTTTCTGAAGCCTCTGCCTCTACTGTTAGAAGAGCTCATCTAGTTCACCCAATCAGTGTATTGCAAAGTGAATATTCCCTCTGGAGTAGAGATGTTGAGGATGAAATATTACCAACTTTGAGGGAATTGGGCATTGGTTTTGTGGCCTATAGTCCTCTTGGTAGGGGATTTTTAACTGCCCGCTTTGGTAAGCCCCAAGATCTAAAACAAGACGATTATCGACGTAATTCACCTAGATTCCAGGGAGAAAATTTCTTTAAAAATCTACAATTAGTAGAAAAAATCCAAGAAATAGCCGCTTCTAAAGGTGTCACCCCTGCCCAATTAGCCCTCAGCTGGCTCTTAGCCCAAGGTGAAGATATAGTGCCAATTCCAGGCACTAAAAAAGTACAATATCTACAAGAAAATATTGCAGCAGTTGATATCTCTTTAACTAATCAAGAGCTCTCTCAAATAGAAAAAATTGCCCCCTTCGGGATTGCAGCAGGTGAGCGCTACCCAGCAGCAACCATGGGTACTGTCAATCGCTAGGAATAAACTGAGATGAAAGTGATTGTCATAGGTGGTGGGGCAGCAGGCTTTTTTGCGGCTATTATCTGCGCTCGTAAGTATCCCAAGGCGCAAATAACTTTATTAGAAGCTGCCAAAGATCCTCTAGCTAAAGTCAAGATTTCTGGGGGTGGACGCTGCAATGTAACTCATCATTGTTTTGACAATACCCAATTGATTCAATATTATCCAAGAGGTTCTAAGGCTTTGCGTGGAGCTTTTAGCCGTTTTAATCCACAAGATACTATTGATTGGTTTACCCAAGAGGGGGTAAACCTCAAAACCGAGCAAGATGGTAGAATTTTTCCTGTGAGTAATTCTTCTGCAACTATTGTAGATTGTCTGCTCAAGGCGGCTATTAAAGCTAAAGTAGTCCTCAAAACTGGCTCACCAGTAGTTAAGATATTGCCAGGATTTACTGTAGTTCTCAAAAATGGAGAGAATTTAAACTGTGATCGCCTTTTAATTGCCACTGGAGGTAGCGCCTGCGGACACCGCTGGGCTAAGGATTTGGGACATCAGATTATCACACCAGTACCCTCACTATTTACTTTTAATATCAAAGATTCCCGTCTAGATGGCTTGGCAGGAGTGGCGGTAGATAACGTATCTCTAAGTATTTTAGAAGAAGGTAAAGCTCGTTTTACACAGTCTGGCCCTATTTTGGTGACTCATTGGGGTGTAAGCGGCCCTTGCGTGCTCAAGCTCTCAGCTTGGTCTGCTAGATTACTGCAGGAAAATCAATATCAAATGCCTTTGCTAATTGATTGGTTGCCCCAATATCAAGCTCAAGATCTCCAAGAGCAATTACTCAAATTCAAATCCAGCAACGGTAAAAAACAAATTTCTGGTCAATGCCCCTTTAATTTACCCAAAAGGCTCTGGCAAAAACTAGTAGAAGCAGCTCAAATCAGTCAAGATAAAATCTGGGCTGAGCTTTCTAAATCTCATCTGCGCGCATTATTAAACCAACTTAAACAGGGAACTTATCAAATCCAGGGTAAAGGAGTATTTAAAGATGAGTTTGTTACCTGTGGTGGAGTTGATCTATCCCAAATCAACTTTAAAACTATGGAAAGTAAAGTCACCATAGGGCTTTATTTTGCCGGTGAAATACTGGATATTGATGGGCTGACTGGAGGTTTTAATTTCCAATCAGCCTGGAGTACCGGATGGATCGCCGGAGAATCAATGGGAGGAGGCTAGGCGGGTTAAGACTTTATTGGAGCGCTCAATAAAAGCTTTCATTCCTTCAGCGTCGAATGCCCTTTGTGCTAGCAAGGCCAAATCATAGACATGTTGACAGAGCATTCCAGCTAGCTCACTTGAGGGAGAATCTCCCTCGCCGGTGATGATGCTACCTTGGGAGATCTGGGCAATTTTTTGTACCAGAGGATGGGCTGTGTTGACCAACAATACGTGATCTTCAGGAAATTCCATCATTTGCTGTTGCATCAAGGCAGACATTTCTCTAAAACGTCGCATCGCTTCAGGTAGAAGGACAACAGCAGGAGGGGTGGCTTCTGGAGTATCTGACTTGATAGCTTCAGTACGGATATTAAGACGCGGACGGTTGAGAGCTTTTTCAAAGGTTTCTTTGATCTGCTCTGAGCGGGTTTTATTAGTGGTCGGATCAACGATTTCGGTTTCCTTCTCTTGCTGGAGCAAGCTAGAGTCAAGCTCTGAATCTACCCGAGAGAATTTGACCTTGTCGTATTCTCTTTCTAGAAAAGGGATGAAATAATTCACATCAATAAAAGAATCTAGAAACAGGACTTCAACTTCTTGATTCTTGTAGAGCTCTACATAGGTTGCCTGTACCTTGGCATCAGTGCAGTAGAATACCCGATTTTCATGTTTTTCTTTGTTGCGCTCTAGGTAGCTTTTCAAGGTAGTATAGCCTGCCTTTTCCAGCGTAGTGAGTGGATCTTCACTGTTGAGAGGTTGCCATGCATCATCGGCATCAGAAGTCTGTACTTCAACTTGACTAGAGGCTTGGCTTTGATAGGTGGTGCTGTAGATTAGAATATCTTCGATCTGTTTTTTGAACTTCTCCTCTTTGAGTGAGCCAAATTTGACGAAGGTTCCCACATCCTGCCAGCACTCAATATACTTTTGGGGATTATCCTGGTAGAGAGATTTGAGTCTATCGCCTATTTTTTTGGCAATAAAGTCTGCAATACGACGTACTGTGCGATCATTGGTCAGAGCGCTACGAGAAACATTGAGTGGAATATCAGGACTGTCAATTACTCCTCTCAAGGGCATCAAAAATTCAGGGATAATTTCTTCACAGTGGTCACTGACAAAGACCTGGTTACAAAATAGCTTGATCTGCCCACGATTGACATCAACATCGGGTCTGAGTTTGGGAAAATAGAGAATCCCATTGAGTAAAAAGGGATAGTCGGTATTGAGATGTACCCACAGTAGAGGATCTTCTTGAAAAGGATAGAGATAACGATAGAATTCTAAGTAATCCTCATCGCTCAGGTTTTGGGGGGATTCTTTCCATAGAGCCCTTTGCTTATTGATTACCTCGCCTTCAAACTTGATAGGGACTGAAAGAAAATCAGAATAGGTTTTAACTAGTTGTTTGATTCTAGAGCTTTCTAGATATTCTGCTTCTTCATCTAGTAAAGTTAAGGTGATGGTAGTTCCCACAGTGGTTCTCTCAGAGGGACTCAGTTCAAATTCAGGTGAACCGTCACAGCTCCAATGTACTGCCTCAGCACCTTCACGGTAGGATAATGTATCAATCTCTACTTGCTTTGAAACCATAAAGGCAGAGTAAAAACCGAGACCAAAATGGCCAATCAGATCATTAGCGCTTTTTTGATAGCGTTCGATAAATTCTTCAGCGCTGCTAAAAGCTACTTGGTTGATGTATTTTTTTACTTCATCTAGAGTCATTCCAATTCCATTATCTGAAATCGAAAGAGTCTTTTTCTCCTTGTCGATCTCTAGAGAAATTTCACCCTCTCCAACTTCTTGGGTTACTTCACCAGCAAAAGAAGCCATCTTTAGCTTAGAAATGGCATCGAAGGAGTTAGAAATTAGCTCTCTTAAAAAGATCTCATGATCTGTATAGAGAGATTTTTTGATGATTGGAAAGATATTCTCAGTATGGATCGTGATGTTACCTTTTTCCAGTGTGACCATAGATTAGAATCCAAAAATTAAGGCATACTACGTAATATTATGTTAGCGGGTAAAACCAGTCCTGAAAGGGGGGAAAACCGACTCATCCCAACTTTTCACCAATAGAGATACGCATTCCATTGACAAAGTCCCAACCACTTTGTATTTTTTTTCCGGCAATTTGTACTTGTTTGAGTAACAAAAGACCATCACCTGTTTGAATGATAGGTCCCTGGTTTTTGAGTAAGTATACTATTTCACCTGCTGAACCTTGGGTTGGTTCTAGAAGATCTTGAATATATTCTGCTGGCACAGTAGTGACAATTTTAAGTAGATTTTCTCTAAAACTAGTGAAGCAGTCTGGGTAAAAGGCTCTGATTTGGTTATGTAGTTGCAATGCGCTTTTGTGCCAATCTAAAAGATAATCTGTCTTTTTAATCAATGGGGCATAGGTTGCTAAAGTTGCATCTTGAGCTATGGGTGTAATTGTTCCTAGCTCTAGGAGGGTTTGTTTGAGTAAATCAGCTCCCTGCTGAGCCAACCCTTGGCCTATCTGCTGGGCATTGTCTAAAATTCCAATGGAGAGATAAGATTTCAGCAACATAGCTCCAGTGTCCATTCCTTCATCCATGAGCATGGTTGTGATTCCTGTTTGTTCATCGCCATTGTAGATACTCCATTGGATTGGGGCTGCTCCCCTATATTGGGGTAAAATGGAGCCATGTACATTAATACAGCCTAGTTTGGGGATAGTTAGTAAAGAATTTGGCAGGATCTGACCATAGGCTACAACGACAAAAACATCAGCTTTGGTTGTTTGCAGATACTGGGCAAACTCACTATCTGTTTTGCAGCGCTGAGGTTGCCATATGGGAATATGATGCTCTTGGGCTAATTGCTTAACTGGGGAAGGAATTATTGCTGTTCCTCTTGCTCTTCTTTTATCAGGTTGGGTGACTACTGTTACTACTTGAAAATTTTGATCTTGCAGCAAGGCTTGCAAACATGGTATAGCAAATTGGGGTGTACCAAAAAATACAACTTTCATATTAATTTTAAATTTACTAGTTATTAAAATATGTTGTCAAAGCGCATTTTACCCTGTTTGGATGTCAAAGGTGGTCGGGTAGTCAAGGGAGTCAATTTTGTCGATCTGCGCGATGCTGGGGATCCTGTTGAACTTGCCCGCATCTATAATGATGCTGGAGCTGACGAGCTGGTTTTTTTGGATATTACTGCCAGTTATGAAGATAGAGAAACTATCCTTGATGTGGTTTATCGCACCGCAGAGCAGGTGTTCATTCCTTTGACCGTTGGAGGGGGAATCACTAATCTAGAGAATATTAAAAATCTTTTGAGAGCTGGGGCTGATAAGGTTAGTATCAATTCAGCTGCAGTACGTAATCCTCTTTTGATTAACCAAGCTAGTGATCGCTTTGGCAAATCATGTATTGTAGTGGCTATTGATGCTAGAAAAAGAAAAGATCCAACTGCTCCTGGCTGGGATGTCTTCGTCAAAGGTGGTAGAGAAAATACTGGAATTGATGTTTTGCAATGGGCCCAAGAATGTGAAAATAGAGGCGCTGGTGAACTTTTGATTACTAGTATGGATGCTGATGGTACTCAAGCAGGCTACGATCTCGAGCTAACTAAAAAAATTTCCTCAGTAGTGGAGATTCCGGTTATTGCCTCTGGTGGGGCTGGCAATTGTGAGCATATCTACCAAGTTTTTGAACAAGCAGGCGCACAAGCGGCTCTTTTGGCTTCATTACTGCATTATGGACAGATCACAATAGCTCAGCTAAAAGAATATCTCAAGGAGCGCAAAGTCTCTGTACGTCCTATATAGAACTAATTCTGCTAAAAATCTTAAATTAAAAAACGGTATCACTATTGACCAAAACAATATATTAAGATAAACGAAGTTAACAAATTTTAAGATATGCTGATACCAATTCTCATTTTTGACGTGGCTCTGGTAGCCTGGTCCATTCACCTGATGCAAGAAGCCTTGCAAAAGCAAGAGTTTGCTATGTTGCTTGCGGGGGGACTTGTCAGCTTATCAGCAGCAGCTATGATGGTTGTTTATTTTTTGATGCGCAATTGTATCGGTTATCTCTTGGAAAGACCTTATCTTTAACAAAAGTCTCATTTGTTGACAAAGCCTCTTTGATTGATTTGCTATAAGATACTAGTTGATCCGGGGTTATAGCTCAGTTGGTAGAGCACCTCAATGGCATTGAGGGGGTCAGCGGTTCGAATCCGCTTAGCTCCATAACTTTAAAAGCATTACTGGTAAGGCTTTTGTCGATTCCTACTTGATTTAGACAGAGATTTTTTTGTCAATAAGCACTTCGATTATAGGAAGTCTTCATCTACACCAATGCTTTGGAATAGAAGAGCATGAATCAACAAAACTTATCCGCCCTTATTTGGTCAGTAGCAGATCTCCTGCGCGGGGATTATAAATAGTCGGAACATGGCAAATTCATCTTACCATATTAGGGAAAATCTCTTTAATTATATTCAAGGTTTTTATCAGCCGGTACGCGATATCTTTGAGCGCTTTGAGTTCTATTGCTCAGATAGAAAGATTACATAAGGCCTCACTGCTCTATCAAGTGAGTGAGCGTTTTAGCCAAGTTGATCTGCATCCCAATAAGATCAGCAATAGCCAGATGGGTTTAGTGTTTGAAGTATAGCCAAGAGGTTCAAAGCTGGCTAGAAGCCTCACAGCCTAAACAATGGGAAATTTTAACTAGTAAATATGGTAGCAAGACTCTAGATACAGTACTCGATAGACTTAGAGAGAATATAGATCAGCAGATCTGGTTTTGTTTTTAAATGGGATTGCCGTAGCTACCTGCGAGATCAAAAGCGTCTTCACACAATCAGTAGAAGATGCCGTATATCAATATAAAACATATAGAATTCCTAAAGCTGAAACTTTATTATCTTTGAAATTATCGGGCGCTATATAGTAAACCAGAAAAATAGTAAAAAAAAGATCGAAAATATTATATTTCCGCGCTTTCATCAATTGGATGTCACACGCAAACTAGTTAGAGCAATATTACAAGAAGGAGTAGGAAAAAAGTATCTAATACAACATTCAGCAGGGTCAGGCAAGACCAACTCTATCGCCTGGAGTGCTGATTTTTTTAGCTGAACTGCATAATGCTCAACATCAAAAGCTCTTGGATACCATTTTAGTAATAAAAAAATAGTAGTCTGCACTATACAGACCTTCTTCTATGCAATGAGCGCCATTAGCGAGCTAGCCGCGACCGAGGGTAAAAGCTTTGCTGTAATTGCCGATGTGAAGCCCCCCCATTCCTCTCAAGCTGGTGAAGCGGCAGCTAAGCTTAAAACGATACTTTCAGCCCAGGAGATCAAAGAACTTGAAGAAGGGGTCGCGCTAAGGACAAAAGATCTTTTAGTAGCTCAGATGGCCGCACGCTCTAATCAAACAGGTATATCCTATATTGCCTTTACCGCTACACCCAAAGCCAAGACCCTAGAGCTCTTTGATGGTAAACCAATAAATGAAGTAGAGGTAGAGCGCAGCGAAGCTCTCAAAGGGTTAATGCGCTGGGTTAAGCTACATGCCCACAACATTGCCCAGAAAGTACAAATAGTACTTGAGCATTTTCGAGAGAATGTAGCTCCTTTGATCGATGGACAAGCTAAAGCTATGGTAGTAGTAGCAAGCAGGTTAGAAGCTGTGCGCTGGAAACTGGCAATTGATAAATACATCAAAGAGCAAGGCTATGGTATTGGAACCTTGGTAGCTTTCTCAGGCGAAATTAAAGATCAAGAATCGGGCATAGAGCCTTTTAGTGAGTCTAGCAAAATACTCAACCCCAGATTGAAAGGTCGCGATATCCGACAAGCTTTTGACAATGAAGATTACCAAATCCTCATATAGTCTATAACCTACGCAACAAACTTGATGGATTAGGCTATTATGACAACTTTGAAGTAGAGCGATTAGTTCAGGTTGAATTTAATCCCCAAGCTAAACAAAGCGCTCTAATCGCAGCAATTGAGCCAGTAGCTGCAAGACTTCTTAGGCAGTATAAACAAGCAAGAGAAGCTCAGTCCTATGCCCAGACTATCAATGATACAAAAGCTGCCAAAAATGCTAAAGATGAGCTGGAAACTTTGGAGCTTTTTAAAAGGGATATGATGATCTATTCTAGGTTCTATAGCTTCCTATCACAGATTTTCGACTATGGTAATACAGATATTGAAAAACGCTATTACTTTTATAAAAGACTAATCCCCTTAATAGTTATCTGGGATAGTTTCCATTACCCTTTTTAAATTGAGAGAAAAACTAGGCAAGACATCTTCACCTGATAGTTCAACAGGATTTTCTAAGATTTCTACTGTTTGTCCTTTTCTGTAAATTTCGACTTGAGCATCTTGAGGATTAATTAACCAACCCAATAGAGAACCATTATCAATATACTCGAGCATCTTTTCTCTGAGAATTTGTAGATTATCTGAAGGAGAACGTAACTCTACCACAAACTCTGGAGTAACTTGGGCAAATCCAGTTTTTTGTTGAGCTGATAGAGAATTCCACAGTTTGCGAGAAATCCAAGAAGCATCAGGAGAGCGGATGGCTCCATTGGGCAAGCTAAATGCAGTAGAAGAATCAAAACCTTTGCCTAATTTTTCGTTTTCCATACACCAAATTCCAAGTTGAGTAGAAAGATAAAGATTACGTTCGCCTGATTCCCAACCGGTAGGTGGATTCACAATTAAACCTCCTGTACAAGTCCGCTCTAGTTGAAGATCTCGATTCACTATAGCTAACTGTTCGAATTGTTCATGAGTAACTTGCAACTTGAGTGTATTGGGTACTTCAAGAGAATGTATATCTGATTTGGCTGGAGTATCTACCATATATTTTGGCGCTTGAAGCTAGCACTATCATCTAGAATAACTCTATGGTAGAAGATCTGATTATCAAAAGCGAAATATGAATTTTTTAGAATTTAAGCAACTTGTACTTTTTTATGATGGCTATTGTAATCTATGCAGTAGCTTAACCCAGTTTGTCAAAGACATAGATTCTAAAGCGGTGATCCAATATGCACCACTGCAATCTCCTGAAGTAAAAGAATTTCTTGCTAGCTACGGAATTGATACTAATAATATTACTACGGTAGTTTGCGCTCTTGAAGGCAAAATCTATACAAAATCTACTGCTGTGATTAAAGTAATGCAACAACTACCAGGATTATCTTTAACAGCAGGGCTACTTTTATTAGTTCCAGTGCAAATTAGAGATTCAATCTATGAGCTAGTTGCCAATAATCGCTACCAAT